>CACXFW010000407.1 GCA_902767065.1 uncultured Lachnospiraceae bacterium
GGACAAGCGGTGAAACCGCTCTGTCCGCCCACAGCGAAGAACACGAAGTGTTCTGAGCAATGGGGGTGCTGAATAGTTACGCCGATTAATGAGTGTATGAATCAGGACGCGTTCTTTTTTGATCCTTCTTTCTGCGCCCGTACCCGCTCAGCCTGGGAAACCCGGAGATACTCCGGCCGGTGCCTGGCCGCGCTTTCCATCCTGCCCATGCGGGCAAGCTCCATCGCGCGGACCGCCACCGATCCCGCGCTTTGCTGTGACAGATGTGCCGGCGCATAGAAATGCGGCGCCTTCAGGCACTCCTCAAGAATATCCTCGTAAGTCCTCGCGCCGTCTCCAAGCAGAATCACCCGCTTCCCGGTCTCTTCCGACAGCCGGTTCAGCCGTGTGCAAAGATCCGTAACGTTCACAGGAGCCTGGTCCATCAGAATGCGTAAGGACACCTCCGTCTCCTGCTCCGCGCAGAAGGTGTAGATCCCCGCAAATACCTGCTCCCTGCGGGCGTCCATCATCGGAGCGATCAGGCAGTCTGACCCGTAGAAATTGCAGGCAAGCGCCTCAAGCGTCGGAACGTGAATGAGCATCCTGCCGAGCGCAAGGCCGATTCCCTTCGCCGTTGCCGACCCGATCCGAAGTCCCGTAAAGGATCCCGGTCCGCCCGCGACGGCGACTGCATCCAGCGTATTCAGATCCAGGTCCAGCGCCCTTTTGATCTCTTCCAGCATCGGCACCAGAGTCTGGCTGTGTGTCTTTTGAAAGTTCACGGTATACTCCGCCAGCAGCACTCCGCCTTCCAGAACGGCTGCGGACGCCGGCATGCCGGAGCTGTCAATCGCAAGTATTTTCATCATGACCTCAGATTTCCTGAAAAACCGGGGCGCTGAACAATGACAAACCGGCTTGTCAGTCCAGATCGATCCTGCGGTACCCGGTTCCCTTCGACAGATCCTTCCGGATCTCAACGCGGAAAACCTTCTCTGAAGGGATCTCCCCGATCAGGTCCTCAATCAGATCCGCCCATTCGACCAGGCACACGCCCTCCCCGCAGGCATACTCGTCCCAGCCGATTTCGAGCATTTCCTCGCTGTCTCCGATCCGGTACACATCAAAATGATACAGGGGCAGCCGCCCCTCTTCGTAGACCTGTAGAATCGTAAAGGTCGGGCTGTTCACCACATCCTTGATTCCCAGTCCCGCGGCAAATCCCTGGGTAAAAACCGTCTTCCCGGTTCCGAGATCCCCGGTCAGCGCATACACCTGACCCGCCCTGGCTTCCTGTCCTATCTGAAAGCCTATCTCCCATGTCTGCCTGTCGCTGAACGATTCCCTGGTTTCCTTTCCCGCCATCATCGTCACTTCCTCAGGAAGGAAAAAGCATCCTCCGGCCGCGCGATAAACTGCATCAGCATATACGCGCAGTTCGCGGCAACCTTTTCGCTGCTCAGGATCCGTACCGCTTCCTCACGATCCGCCAGGACGACATCCAGCTCCTCCGTCTCTTCCAGACCCTCCCTGCTGACAGTCCCCTCACAGTATCCGTAAACGAGATTGCAGCTCTCATCGGTCATGCCGACCGAATTGTAAAATGGCCGTTCATACATCGGATCTACATCGAGAGGGCGAAATTCAAGTCCCGTCTCCTCCTTCATCTCCCGGATCGCGGCTTCCCTGTGATTCTCCCCGTTCTCGATCAGGCCTGCCGGCAGCTCATAGACATAATCCGCGATCGGATAACGGAACTGCCTGACCAGGACCACATGGTCCTTCTTTTCACCCGCCAGGCTGAATATCACAACGCCGTCCGGCCTGTTTCCCCCGGTCGTCAGATCCAGACCGGAAACATCCTTCGACCGCGAGGCCATATAATAAGTCCCTCTCCCGCCGGTCCGATTGACCGTAGAGAGCTCATAGTAATTCAGAAACCGGTTGTGCGTGATCTGTGTTACTTTCTCGACACTTGCCATCTCTGCCTTCCTCCTTTTGTAATTATTCAGCACCTCCTGGAATTGCTCATGATCCAGTCAGATAAGCTTGCTTATCTGACGGATCTGAGCGGTTCCA
>CACXFW010000408.1 GCA_902767065.1 uncultured Lachnospiraceae bacterium
GCGGACAAGCGGTGAAACCGCTCTGTCCGCCCACAGCGAAGAACACGAAGTGTTCTGAGCAATGGGGGTGCTGAATAGTTACCATGATTATACAAAAGCTTTCAGTTCCCCGTCTATACAATCTATCCGGATTGTACTGCCCTGCATGACCTCGCCTGACAGGATCATGCGCGCAGCAAGTGTCTCCACATTTTTCTGGATGTAGCGGCGAAGCGGACGTGCTCCGTAGACCGGATCGTAGCCGCCATCTGTCACCAGATTCTTCGCGGCATCTGTGAGTTCAATCCGGATCTGGCGCTCCTTAAGGCGGGCGTTCAGTTCCTCAATCTGCAGATCCACAATCCGTCCGATGTTTTCCTTCGTCAGCGGATGGAAAAGAACAATCTCATCCAGGCGGTTCAGAAATTCCGGGCGGAAATGCATTTTCAGATCAGCCTCTACCGCGCTCTTCGCTTCAGGTTCGATCGTTCCGTCCTCCTTGATCCCATCCAGCAGGTACTGGGACCCCAGATTGGAAGTCATGATCAGAATGGTATTCTTGAAGTCAACCGTTCTTCCCTGGGAATCCGTGATCCGTCCGTCATCCAGAACCTGCAGCAGAATGTTGAACACGTCCGGATGCGCCTTCTCGATCTCGTCAAACAGGACAACCGAATAGGGCTTACGGCGTACCGCCTCCGTCAGCTGGCCGCCCTCGTCATATCCCACATATCCGGGAGGCGCTCCGATGAGTCTCGATACGGAAAACTTTTCCATATATTCACTCATATCGATCCGAACCATATTATTCTCGTCATCAAACAGATTCTGTGCCAGCGCCTTGGCAAGCTCCGTTTTGCCCACTCCTGTCGGTCCGAGGAACAGGAAGGATCCGATCGGACGGGACGGATCCTTAATGCCTGCCCTGGAACGAAGAATTGCGTCTACAGTGCGCTCAACCGCTTCCTCCTGTCCGACAACCCGCTCATGCAGCTTGTCTCCGAGTGACAGAATCTTCTGCCTTTCCCCTTCATTCAGCTTTGAGACAGGAATCCCGGTCCAGCGGCTCACCACACGGGCAATCTCCTCTTCTCCCACCGATTCATGCACCAGTGAAAGATCCTTTGCCTTCAGGGCAGCCTCTTCCTGCTGCAGCTTAGCCTGAAGCCTGGGGAGTTCTCCATACTGAAGTCTCGCTGCCTCATTCAGGTCGCTTCTGTACTTCGCCGATTCAATCTGGCCTTTTATGCCCTCAATCTGTTCCCTGAGGAGACTGAGGTTCTCTACCACATGCTTCTCATTATCCCATTGCGCTTTTCCGGAAGCAAATCTCTCCTTCAGATCGGCCAGTTCCTTCTGAAGTGTTTCCAGCCTTTCCCGGGATGCACTGTCTGTCTCCTTCTTCAGAGCCGTCTCCTCGATCTGCATCTGCATAATCTTCCGGTTCAGTTCATCCAGCTCGGCAGGCATGGAATCCAGCTCCGTCTTGATCTGCGCACAGGCTTCATCCACAAGGTCGATCGCCTTGTCCGGCAGGAAGCGGTCCGAGATATAACGGTTCGACAAAACGGCAGCCGCGACCAGTGCGCTGTCCACGATCTTTACATGGTGATAATTCTCATATCTCTCCTTCAGGCCCCGGAGGATGGAAATGGTATCTTCCACGGTCGGCTCATCCACCATAACCGGCTGGAATCTTCTGGCAAGCGCCGCGTCCTTCTCGATATACTTGCGGTATTCGTCCAGCGTGGTAGCGCCGATGCAGTGAAGCTCCCCCCTTGCAAGCATGGGCTTGAGCATATTACCGGCATCCATTGCGCCGTCTGTCTTCCCCGCTCCCACAATCAGATGCAGCTCATCGATGAACAGAAGGATCTCCCCTTCGCTCTTCGACACATCCTGCAGGACTGCCTTCAGGCGCTCTTCAAACTCACCGCGGTACTTCGCGCCCGCAACAAGCGCCCCCATATCGAGGGAAAACACCTTCTTATTCTTCAGGGCGTCCGGAACATCACCCAGCGCGATCCGCTGTGCCAGCCCCTCGACCACTGCGGTTTTTCCGACGCCCGGCTCTCCGATCAGCACCGGATTGTTCTTCGTCTTACGGGACAGGATCCGGATGACATTACGGATCTCTTCATCCCTTCCGATGATCGGATCCATTTCCTGGGACTTTGCCTTCTCCACCAGCTCCGTTCCGTATTTCTTCAGGGAATCATAGGTATCCTCCGGGCTGTCCGTCGTCACCCGCTGATTGCCGCGCACCGAAGAAAGAACCTGAAGAAAACGGTCCTGGGTAATCCCGAATTCCCTGAAGAATCCCTTCATGGACGGCGACGGATGATTCAGCATGGACAGAAAGAGATGCTCCACCGAGACATACTCATCCCCCATCCGCTTCGCGATATCCTCCGCATGGATCAGCGCTTTGTTCAGGTACTGTCCGATATAAGACTGGGATGAGCCGGACACCTTTGGCCTTTGATTCAGCAATTCTTCCAGCGAATTGTCATAATACTGCTTCTGAATCTCCATCTTCTCGATCAGGCGGCTGATCAGAGAGTCCTCCTGATGCTCCAGAGCATACATCAGATGCTCCTGCTCAATCTCCTGGTTGCCGAATTCCGATGCGATCTTCTCGAGCATGTTGATGGCTTCTATCGACTTCTGAGTAAATTTCTGTATATTCATGGCTGTCCTCCTTTCTGAAGACTCCTTTCTGACGAACTCACAAGTCTATATATACCACCGATTGTTAGCACTGTAAAGTGGAGAGTGCTAATTTGATTGTGTAAAATTTGTGTCGCGCTTCCCGGTCACGGAATCAGGTCATACTTCACAAGATTCATCGACACAGCCCCCTGCGCGGAGAATGTGATCCGCCGGGCGCCCATATCCGTGTACAGATTCGCCGTGATGGTCTGCGCTCCTCCATTGATGAAGGCTTCCGCGCTGTACCTGTCCAGGATCAGCCTGATTCTGACCGTTCCATTCTCAGACGGCACTTCCGCTCTTCTCTGGTGAATGATCGCACGGCGTGAACCGGAAAACTTCCGGTCGATCTTCATGATGCAATCCTCCGGATGGTAGCTCAGCATCGTATAATACCTGCCTCCGGCGGCGAACTTGATCACAAACTTTCCGTATGGATGATTCGGATCCGCGCTCCGCACCTCAATCTCAAGATCAACACATCGGCCGGTGATCCCATCCAGCTCCATTTCGCCGTTTACATAGACATTTTCATACAAGATCCTGTTTCTCCGGATCTGTTCGAGTTCCCGGACCGGCCACTGATACAGGCGGCCATTCTGAATGGACAGCTCCCTCGGAATCGTCATCTGCCCGAACCAGCTCGTCGGATCCAGCCGGTATCCCGGCGTCGTATCCCAGTTCTGCATCCACGCAATCATGATCCGCCGGCCATCCGGGCTGAGGATCGTCTGCGTCGCATAGAAATCGATGCCATAATCAATGGACTGGTCATGCTGCGGCGTAAAGACTCCCTTTTCCTCATCATAATCTCCGATCAGGCACAGCGTCCCGTTTCCATTATGATACTCGAACCCCTCCGGGAGCATATCCATGGGACTGGTCAGCAGAATCCATTTGCCATCCATTCGGAAGAAATCCGGGCATTCCCACACCTTCCCGAACCGGTCAAAATTCTGGATCAGCAATTGCCCTTTTCCCCACCGGATCCCGTCCTGGCTTGAGAACATCACGATCCTGGCATCACGGCCGGGCGTCGCGCAGCAGGCTACCATCCGGTATGTTCCATCCTCTTCCTTCCAGATCTTCGGGTCCCGAAAATCATAGGCACTGCAGCCCTCCGGCAGATCCTTTTTCGTCAGGATCGGATTCTGGTCATATTTCTCATAGTTCAGTCCGTCCCCGAACGCAAGACACTGCTGCTGCAGTTCCCGGAAGCTTCCATCCTCCATCTCCTTCTTCAGCACGCCGGTATAGATAAGCATCTGGCGCCCGTCTGGAAGATCAGCCGCCGATCCGGAAAAGCAGCCGTCTTTGTCATATTCTTCATCCGGGGCCAAGGTTGCCGGAAGATACTCCCAGTGAATCAGGTCCTCAGAAACGGCATGCCCCCAGTGGCAGGGTCCCCAGACCGTGTTATACGGGAAATACTGATAGAACAGATGGTACTTTCCCTGATAAAAAGAAAACCCGTTCGGATCATTCATCCATCCGACCCTGCTGGACAGATGGAACGCCGGCCTGTCACTGTCCGCGATCCGGTCTCCCATCCGCTCTTCATACTCTCTGACTTCAGATAATTTGCTGCTGATTTTCATAGCACTCTCCCATTGACGATATAAGAGGTAACTATTCAGCACCCCCATTGCTCAGAACACTTCGTGTTCTTCGCTGTGGGCGGACAGAGCGGTTTCACCGCTTGTCCGC
>CACXFW010000409.1 GCA_902767065.1 uncultured Lachnospiraceae bacterium
GAATAGAATTCTTCACCGCGGTATATGCAGTTCACGTAACATGTCTGCCTTCGGCAGCCATTAACGTGAACTAGTATAATTCCCTGAACAGGAACTGTCAGGATCCAAAGGAAAGGCTGCCCGCGGGATCTTCCCGTACCGGCAGCCTCCTGTCAACCGTTCCTCTTCACAGCTTTGCCGTACAGATTCCCGTTCCTTCTGTTATGCGGGGAACCCCAGGCTGTGATTCCTCCTTGTCATGAAAGTATCAGGCCGCACCCTGGCCAGTCCCAAGGCGGACGCAGGGATCCTGAGTGCAGACTTCTGGGGTCGAAACGAAGGATCCCTGTCTCTGCCGCAGGAGGCTGGCCGGGGTGTGACCTGTAACTGATGAAACGCTGGCTGCCTCTTCCTCACGGGGAAAGCATTGACGCTCTCTTATCAGACGGTCAGGATATCCTTCGACTTCTCATCGACCATCTTGTCAATCTCCTTGATCTTCTTATCCGTTTCCTTCTGAAGATCGTCCTGAAGATCCGCGACCTCGTCCTCCGAGATCTCATCCTTCAGCTTTTTGAATGTCTTATCCGCGTCGCGTCGGATATTGCGCACCGCGACCTTCGCAGCTTCGCCCTTCTTGCGCACATCCTTTGTCAGATCTTTCCTTCGCTCCTCAGTCAGTTCCGGGAAGACAAGACGGATCACCTTTCCGTCCGTCGTGGGATTGATCCCGATGTCCGCCATATTGATCGCCTTGATTACTTCCTTGATCATATTCGGCTCCCATGGAGCGATCTGCAAAACTCTCGCGTCCGGAACCGTAACATTTCCAACCTGGGAGACTGGAACAGCAGATCCGTAATAATCAACACGGACCTTATTCAGTACCGCCGGATTGGCCCGGCCTGCCCGGATGGTCCTGAATTCCTCCTCCAGGTTTGAAAGTGTCTTTCCCATCTTTTCCACATAAGGTGTCAGTCTGCTGTCCATTGTCCTTCCCCTTTCCTTTTGTCACACCGTCACCGATGTTCCGTCAATCTCACCCCGCGCGGCACGCAGGATGCTGTTCTCTTCATTCAGCCCGAAAACATACATCGGCATCCTGTTTTCCTTTGCCAGGATCGATGCGGTCATATCAACCACCCTGAGTCCCTTCCCTATCACCTCATCAATCGTGATCGTCCGGAACTTGCGGGCATCCGGATTCTCCTCGGGATCATCGTCGTATACGCCGTCGACGGACTTTGCCAGAAGGATCTGGTCAGCCTCGATCTCGATCGCGCGAAGAAGCGTCGCAGTATCGGTCGAAAAATACGGATGTCCCGTACCTCCCGCGAAGAAGACCACTTCCCCCCTCTCAAGGGCACCGACTGCCGCATCCTTTGAAAACAGTTCGGTCATACTGCCTAAGGCAAAAGGCGTCATCACCCGGGTCTTCAGTCCTGTGGAACGGAAGATCTCCGAGACATAGATGCAGTTCATGACCGTTGCAAGCATCCCGATCTGATCCGCCTTTGTCCGATCCATGTTTTCGCTGGAACGGCCTCTCCAGAAGTTCCCGCCTCCCGTGACAACGGCGATCTCAATCCCTTCCTCTGTCAGGCGCTTTACCTGCCCGGCGATCCCGAGCACCGTGCTTTCGTCAAATCCGGTTTTCTTCTCTCCGGCAAGCGCTTCTCCGCTCAGCTTCAGCAATACCCGTTTCATGTCTTCTCCTCTATATACAACCGTTTATTCCTGACAATATCCGTTCGGATTCAGGTCCCGTAATCGAAACTGCTTCGCCCTCAGGACTCGTACTATCAATGGTATCTGGCTTCTCCGGATGATTTCTTTCCTCTTACACAAAAACAATCATAGCATACTCGCGTCCCCAAATCCATAGACAGGTTTCCGGTTGTGTGACCTGTAACCTTCAGGCGACCTCGCAGACAATCATGCGAAGCTTCCCGTTCGGATCCGGCGGGATGACCTTCATCCACTCGAACTCAAACCGGAACGGCTTTTTGAAAATCCCGTTCAGGGAGGAGGAAAGGTACTCCTCCAGCTGCTTCTCATCCATCCCCGCGTTCTCGTCCCGCACAATCTGGACATGGATCAGGTCCCACGTCTTCTGGATGAAACGGATCTGCAGAATGTCCGGGCAGTGAGCGATCACCGGGGTCACCTCGAAGAAGCTGGTAACCCTGCCGTCTTCGTAGCGGAAGTAATCATTCAGCCTTCCTTCTACCTCCGTGATAAAATGAACTCCCTGAAAGGTCCGCATCACAGCCCTGTCGCCGACCTCGTAATTGATCAGCGGCAGATCCGTCTTATACAGCGGTGTAACCACAATCCGGCCCTGGCGGGTGAGCTTCCCGTCGTCGTCAATCACATTGACGACAAAGGAATCATTGTGTACCGCATAGTAATCCTTTCCGGGCAGGCGAAGCATGCAGGCGCCGGTCTCGGCGGTCCCGTAGGAATCGATGATGCCCGGCCCGAGCTGTTCGATGAACAGGGCACGGTCATTTTCCGTGACCTTTTCGGAAATGGGATCATAGAACTTCGGATGGAAGATCCGCTTTCCGGTACGCTTTGCGTAAAGGACCAGGCGCATCAGTTCGGTCTTGTTCATGTAGAGCCAGTCCGGTTCATAGGCGTTGATCCTGTCGATCACCTCTTCCTCCGGCGCGTACTGGTCCACAAATTCATGGCGGAACAGTCCTGCCTTCTGCAGAAAGGTATCCTGTCCGCCCGGATTGACGTCATGCATATTGATGCGGCTCATCATCTTCCCCGTCATCGGGTTGTAGCCGCAGCACAGCATCACGCGGTACCAGTTCGCCTTCATGTAAGCCTTCTCCCTGGGGGAAAACAGAACCGATACCGGTTTGCCGGTCGACCCGGATGTCGTATCACAGATCCAGTCCCGGTAACGCGGGTCATC
>CACXFW010000410.1 GCA_902767065.1 uncultured Lachnospiraceae bacterium
CGGATCTGAGCGGTTCCAGGGGGCGGACAAGCGGTGAAACCGCTCTGTCCGCCCATAGCGAAGAACACGAAGTGTTCTGAGCAATGGGGGTGCTGAATAGTTACACATTATGAATCATTTCTGCCTGACGTCTCCGGGAGGCGGAGGCGTGAACGATAGCTTTATTTTTCCTCTGACACTGCCCATTCCATCTCAACGGTCGTTCCCTCGCCCGGACGGCTGTCAATCCGGATCTTTCCCTTTCCGTCAGTATACATGTCAAACCTAAGGATCGCGTTCTCCAGGCCGATCTGTCCCTTCTCCTGCGTCTTCAACGCTTCTCCCCTGATGATCCTGTCTGCGATGGAAGTGTCAAACCCGGCCCCGTTATCCGCAATCCGGATCTTCAGCCTTCCGCTTTCCTCCCGGAATTCGATTTCCAGAAGATATTCCTCCTGGGGATCACGGAAGCCATGCAGGATCGCGTTTTCCACAAAAGGCTGAAGGAGCAGCTTATGGATCTTCCATTCCTGAACTCCGGGACTGACCTTGATCTCACAGTGAAACGGATTCTTCATCCTGTACTGCTGGAGGTAGACGTACCGCTTAAGCCACTCCACCTCATCCCGCACCGGGACTTCCTCATCGTAGTTGGAGATCGCGTAGCGAAGAATATGCGCCAGAGAATTGATCGCGTTGCTGATGTCGTACTCTTCCCGGTCGATTGCCATCCAGTTGATGGTATCGAGCGTATTATACAGGAAATGCGGGTTAATCTGCGCCTCCAGCGCCCGAAGCTCCGCCTTCTGCTGCTTGCTTGTCGCTTCCATCTCCTTGCGCCTGGAAATGTTCAGCTTCCGCAGCGTGTCATTGAATTCATTTGCGATTGTTTCAATCTCGATCGGCAGAGTTTCTTCGATCGGTATCTGCACAGACAGATCTCCTGCCGCTGCCGCCTTCATCGCAAATGTCACAGTATGAACGGAGGATACGAGCTTCTCCGTCTGCCTCCACAAAAAGTACACAGCGATCCCAAACAAAAGGAGCCAGATCGTCCCGATGATCAGCAGGTTCTTGCCGACTCCCTGCAGGAAGGTAAGCTGGCTGATCGCATTCACGATCCTCCATCCTCTCTCCGCATTGACGCAGGTATAGGCAGAATACTGCGCGGGGTTCTCAATTTCCTTCTTCTTCAGGAATGCCCGGAGCCCATCCGACACGCTCTTTTCATCCTGGATGTCCACGCCGGAAAAGAGCCTCTCTCCGATCCAGCTCTTTTCCGGGCCGGACAGGATACGGCAGTCCCCGTCAATCAGGAAATAATAGTTCCCCCCGTCTGTCTCCTCTTCCTCCGTGTACAATGCTCTGTGCAGAAGGCTCTCGTCCAGGCTGACAATCACGATCCCGCACCGCTTCTTCAGATCACGGTAATCGATGATCCTGTGCGCTATATGAAACAGATAATGATCCTCCCCCGCAAAGTTCGTCGCATATTCCGTCGGGAAGAAATGATAGCGGTTATCCCCGGAAACCGTTTCATAGAGGGTATCCTGGTCCATGGAAAACTGGCTGATCCACGGATTCTCGTACGTCGCCGCGTTCAGGGTATGAGTCGTGATCATCTTTCCGCTGTCAGTGATCACCGTAATGGCGCCGATCCCGTCCTTGGAATTCAGGAGCGCGTTCATAAAACGTCTCAGCTGATTCGTGGTGACCGCTTCATCATACCCCGCGTTCAGGCTGTCCATCCATCTCACGACATCGTCATCCGTATAGATCTGGTACACCAGGTCCTCGTAGGAATCCAGAAGAAGATTCATATTGTCATCTATCTGCTTCAGGTTCTGCAGGGTCAGCGTCCTCGTATTCTCCCGCATCAGATGCACGGTATTGTAGGACAGAAAGATTCGCACACAAAGAAGCGGGACCGTCGATGTCAGGATAAAGATACTGATCAGTCTGCGCCTCAGGCTTCGTTTTTCCATAGCCGTCTCCCAACAAAAAAGGCTATCTGAAGCAAAGTCAGACAGCCCTCCAGATCCTGTGATTTATTTTACCCCTTTACAGCACCGTTTGTCATTCCGGCAATGATGTATTTTTGCATAAAGATGAAAATCAGCGCGACCGGAATCACCGTTACGATCGCAAACGCGGACAGGTAGCTCCATTTCGTCCCGTATTGCCCCATAAAGTTGAAGATACCGGCAGTGATCGGGCGTTTCTGCTGATCCAGGATAAATGTCATTCCGTATGCCAGGTCTCCCCACGCATACAGAAAGGAAAACACGGCGCATACGACAATGCCCGGTTTTGCCACCGGCACAAGGATCCTCATAAACGCGCCAAACCGTGTGCACCCGTCAATATAGGCGGCCTCTTCCAGTTCTTTCGGGATCGACGCAAAGTAGTTCTTCAGGATCAGCACGGAAAATGGAATTCCGATGGTCGCGTCCGCCAGAATGGCTGACCACCAGGTATTATAGACATGCATCCCCTTAAACATGATAAACATCGGCGTAAGCAGAACGGAAACAGGAAGCATCTGCGTGACCAGGAAAAACAGAAGCATAAGCTTCCTGCCCCTGTACCGGTACTTCGCGATGCCGTAAGATGCAGGCACCGCCAGCACAACCGCGATCAGCATGGACCCGACGGAGATCAGGAAGCTGTTCGCGAAGGAGCGGAACATGTTGAAGTCGCCCGTCTCCACCTGCGCCGCGTAGGACTGCGTGTTCAGGACATGGGGATAGAAGGTCGGCGGATTCTGAAAGATCTCCTGCTCCGTTTTCAATGAGGTATTCAGCGTCCAGAACAGCGGAAACAGAAGAATGCACAAAACAAGGACGGAAAGGATGCACAGCATCACATTTTTACTGCCCGTAATCTTCCTCTCTTCTCCCATCGTCTTCAGTCCTCCTCTCCCTGCATGGTGATTCTGAGATAGATGATGCCTACCATCAGAAGGATCAGGAGCAGGACATTTGCCACCGCCGAACCCATGCTGTAGTTAAACAGTTCAAATGACTGCTTGTAGGAATACGTCGATAACAGGTGTGTGGAATTGACCGGCCCGCCGCTCGTCATGACATATACCAGGTCATAAACCTTGAAAGTATAGATGAAGCCCAAAACCAGGACCGATTCAATGGTCGGACGGAGCAGCGGAAGAGTTATGCGAAAGAAGCTCTGCCTCTTGTTCGCCCCGTCGATCGCCGCGCTCTCATACAGCTCATGCGGAATCGTGGTCAGGCCTGTTGACAGAAGAATCGTGTTGAAGGGGATCCCGATCCAGACATTTGCGATGATCACAACGAGCATAGCCGTTTTCGAGCTGGTCAGCCAGTCGATATTCTGCGAAATCAGATGCATGGATCTCATGATGTAATTCACTACCCCGATGTCCGTCGCAAACAGCAGCTTGAAAACCAGCGCCGTTACCGTCATCGGAATCATCCAGGGAATCATGAGAAGGCCGCGTACCATCCGGGCAAAGCTGAATGTCTGATTCAGGAACAGAGCCAAAACAAAGCCGATCAGGAACTGGAACAGCAGGCAGGAAACGGTGAAAACAAGGGTGTTGCTGAGCGATTTCAGGAATACGTCGTCCTGAAACAGCTTCAGGTAGTTGCTGATCCCGATAAAATGCTTCTCCCCTCTCGACAGATTCATGACTGTCACATCCTGCAGGCTCAAAAGCAGGTTGCTGATAATCGGATACCCGACGAAGATCATCATATAGATACATGCCGGAAGGGCAAACAACAGGCCCGCGTTCCCGTGGCGGAAGAAACGTTTCAGATTGCGCAAAACAACCCCCCCTTTCTCATTTTCTCCTCTGATGTTACTATTCACAGCCTGTCTGCCTGCGAAGATGGATGCGTCATGCTTGCATGTAAGCAGCCATCTTCATAGGCAGACAAGGCCTGCGAAGCAG
>CACXFW010000411.1 GCA_902767065.1 uncultured Lachnospiraceae bacterium
ATTTTTTCAAACAGAGATTAGTATACAAACCGTACCATAAAAAATCAAGAGCGGCCGGGGTGTGACCTGCAACAGCTGTACACGAACCTGAATGCAGCTATTGCCTGACAGGCCGGAATCGTTTAGAATGGAGCAATCTTTATGGAAGGGCGCTGACACCGGAAGGAGGAGCTATGAGCCGTCGTCTGTTTCCTGTCCTGATCGACCTGAGGTACAAAAATGTCGTCGTTCTGGCCGGCAGGCTGTCCTGCGAGGATAAGGTTCTCCGGATCATACGCGCGCTGTCTTCGTGCACCAATCATCTGACCCTGTTTTCGCCCTCTCCTTCCGGAAGACTGAAAGAAGAAGCCGGAACGATTCCTTATTCTCTGACACAGAAGGAGTACGACCGGGAGGATCTGTACGGCGCAGATGTGGTGATCTTGACCGGAGAAGACGCTCTCCTGGCAGACGAGGTACACGCAGCCTGCAGGACGCTCGGTATCCGGCTGTGCATCCCCTCTGAGCCCTGGCGGAGCGATTTTATCCTTCCGGATGGCTTCTTCGAATGACACCTGTCTCTTTCGTTGTCAGCAGAAATCAGGATGCTTTTGCTGCTGAACAGGTCCTGAGCACGGCAGGGGGGGAGGTTTGCTTCAGATGACAAAGGTTACGATCTATACGGATGGAGCGGCGCGCGGCAATCCGAATGGACCCGGCGGGTACGGTGCCATCATCGAGTTTATTGATTCCAGGGGACAGCTCCACACGAAAGAGCTGTCGCAGGGCTATGAAAAAACCACAAACAACCGGATGGAACTCATGGCTGCCATCGCCGCACTCGAAGCGCTGATCAGGCCCTGCGAGGTCTTCCTCTGGTCTGATTCCCAGTATCTGGTCAATGCGTTCAATGAACACTGGATCGACAGCTGGATCCGGAAAAAATGGATGCGCTCAAAGACACAGCCTGTCAAAAACGCGGATCTGTGGCAAAGGCTTCTTAAGGCCAGCGCCCCGCATGTTGTTTCCTGGAACTGGGTGAGGGGGCACAGCGGGCATCCCCAGAACGAACGGTGCGATCTGCTGGCAACCCGGGCGGCAGACTCACCGGGCAGAATCCCGGATCCGGGCGTTCCTGCCTCGTAAATCCGCATGAAGAAAAAGCCGGCCGAATGCCTGATACGGCCGGCCGCATCAATGTGTTTCCTCAGCACGGATGCTGTCTGCGTTTACTGAAAAAGGCTCTTGAGAAAAGGCTCTTGAGAAAAGGCTCTTGTGGAAAGGCTCTTGTGGAAAGGCTTTTGTGGAAAGGCTTTTGTGGAAAGGCTTTTCTGTGAAAGACTGCTGTTTATAGAAGGGAAATCTGTTCCATGTCCATGCATTTTGAAAAAAGGCTTCCGATTCCGTCAGAGATCAAAAACCAGTATCCGCTCTCCGGTAAGGCCTGGAAGATCAAGCAGGAACGGGACCGGGTCATCCGTCAGATCTTTACCGGGAAGAGCGAGCTCTTCCTGCTGATCATCGGGCCGTGCAGCGCCGACCGGGAGGACTCTGTCCTGGAATATCTGTCCCGCCTGTCCCGCGTCCAGGATCAGGTCGGTGACCGGATCCTGATTGTTCCCCGGATCTACACCAATAAACCCCGCACTACCGGAAAAGGTTACATGGGGCTTCTCCACCAGCCTGACCCGGCAAGCAAGCCGGATCTTCTGGCCGGCATCATCGCGATCCGGGAGCTTCATATGCGCTCCATCGAACAAACCGGCCTGACAGCCGCCGATGAGATGCTCTATCCGGAAAACTACCGTTATCTGGATGATGTGCTCTCCTACGTCGCTGTCGGCGCCCGCTCCGTGGAAGACCAGCAGCACCGTATGACGGTTTCCGGCATGGACATCCCCGCCGGTATGAAAAACCCTACAAGCGGAGACCTGACGGTCATGTTCAACTCGATCACTGCCGCTCAGGCAGAGCATAACTTCATCTACCGGGGATGGGATGTCAGCACAGACGGGAATGACCTTGCCCACGTGGTCCTGAGAGGTTCCGTGAACAAGCACGGAAACAGCCTTCCGAATTATCACTATGAAGACCTGCTTCTCACCGCCCAGCTGTATGAACGGTTCGAACTGAAGAACCCTGCGATCGTCGTAGACTGCAATCACGCCAATTCCGGAAAAAAGGCCAGGGAGCAGATCCGGATCTCACATGAAATCCTTCACAGCCGTTCTTACAACCAGAGCCTGAAGAAGCTGGTGAAAGGACTGATGATCGAAAGCTATCTTGTCGGCGGCAGGCAGGACACCGTCGGCGGGCCGGATCATGTCTATGGTCAGTCCATCACGGATCCCTGCCTCGGGTGGGAAGAGTCCGAGAAACTGATCTACGAAATCTACAGCCGCCTCTGAACGAATCCTGGCAGCAGTTTTGCAGCCTCATGAGCGCATAGCGCAGGGGTTTCGAATGAGAGATTCCATGGTCTATGCGCTCAGGTCTGCTGAGACCAGTCGCAGCGGCGGCGGGAGAGATTCGGATTGTATGCCGGATCTCCTTCCTTCAGGATCTTCACACGCTTCTTCCTGAACCGCTCCTTTTCCGCACGAAACCGCTTCTTTTTCTCTTTTGAATCCTCCGCTCCGCGGGTCAGGGATTCATGATGGATCATGACGGCGGCCGGTTCGAATACGATCCGGTAGCCTGCATCCCGAAGGCTCAGGCAGAAGTCCACATCCCCCAGCGCAACCGTGAATTCATCCGGAAATCCACCCGCTTTGAGAAATGCCTTCCGCTGTACCATCATGCACGCTGCCGTCACCGCGCTCAAATCCTGCGTCAGCACGGCCCGTCCCATATAGCCCGGATCATCTCCGCGCTCAGCGACCATCATGGATCCGGCAAAGCCCATGATGCCCGTCACGATGCCTGCAGACTGCACTCTTCCGTCCGGATACAGAAGCTTCGGGCCGCATGCTCCCACACCGGGCCGCATCACATGGGCAAGCAGCTTCTCGATCCAGTCAGGCGTCCGGACTGTCACATCGTTATTCATCAATACGACATACTCGCCCTTCGCCCTGCGGACCCCTTCGTTGATGACCTTAGAAAAATGAAACGCGTGGGGATACCGCACAATTCTCGCTTTATCCGCCTTCTGCAGTTCCCGGTAAAGCGCAAAGGTCTCCGGCCTGACGGAATTATTCTCCACCACCACGATCTCCAGGTTCTTCCATGTGGAGCGCCTTTGGATCGACTGGATACAGTTTTCCAGCACGGACGCGTGATCCGCGTTCGGGATGACGATGGAGACCAGAGGCTCTCCCTCAATCGCATAGGCGACATGAAACGTTCCGGGAAGCGGGCCTTCCTCGATTATTCCTTTGTATCCTCTGCGCGCAAGATCCTCCTCAAGGACCTTCTTCGAACGCTCTTTTGCATCATCGTCCATATCCGGCCCATTTTCCTTCCTGATATGGCACAGAACCTTTGGAACACGCCTTACGCCTCCCTCAGACGATGCAATATCCGCCGCGCCGAGCGTCAGCCACCAGCAATACGCAGGATCCGCCAGCCTCTCCGCCGTTGGAATCCGTCCTGAGAAAAGACCGTTTTCCCATTCTTTCGCCCTGCAAAGGCTTCGGACAATACCGGCCCTGACCAGAAACAGGCGGCCGATATAATTCCCGGATCTCAGAAAATCAGGGTCAAACTCCGGCTTAAACAGCGGGTCCAGGTACGCAATGCCCTTGTCCGTTTCCATCCAGGAATCAGAATCGGAATAGACCGCGTCTGCTCCATCCTGCAAGGCCTTAGCCATCTCAAAAAAGGCATTCTTCTCAACCAGGTCTCCTTCCCGCACAAAGGACAGGAAATCCTCATCGCGGATCTGGGTATTGAGCGCCTGTACAGGATACACCTTCGAATACGTCGACTCCCGGATGGAGAGAAGTGTCGCCTCCATGAGATCTCCCGCCGGCCCTTCAGGCACATCTCCCCCCTCACCAAAGTTCTTCGGCTCCTTCGCTATGATCACATAGATGGCCGGCATCCTGGAAAGGGCAAGTTTTTTCTGATATCCCGCCTGGACGGAAGAAATCCGCTCTTTCCGGATCCATTTTCCATAGTCAAACCGGCTGTCGCGGGCTTTCTCGACGGCATGCGCAGAAAACTCTTTCAGGCCGCGTTCCTTCAGATAGCGGATTCCCTTTCCTGCCGAAGCGCCTCCTGCCCCGGCTTTTTTCCCGTTCCGGGGTCTGTTCTTCCGATCCATCCCTTCTCCTTTTGTAATTATTCAGCACCTCCTGGAATTGCTCATGATCCAGTCAGATAAGCTTGCTTATCTGACGGATCTGAGCGGTTCCA
>CACXFW010000412.1 GCA_902767065.1 uncultured Lachnospiraceae bacterium
AAGCGGAAACCGGGGACGCTGCGCGCAGCCGTGCCGTCTGAGGTATGACTTCTATGACCGGTCTTGGGACGGAAAGAGCCGGAAGAATCTGAACCGGCCGAAAGAGCAGTATCTGCTCAGTCCGAAGGATATCTGTACGCTGCGCCTGATTCCGGATCTGGCTGACGCGGGGGTTGATTCCCTGAAGATCGAGGGCAGGATGAAGAGTCCGGAGTACGCTGCGGGCGTGACTGCCATGTACCGCAGATATCTGGATCTGTACCTGAAGCATGGACGGGACGGATATCACGTGGACCCGGACGATGAGGCGTTGCTTGCGGAACTGTTTTCGCGCGGAGAATTCTCGGAAGGATATTACAGGAACCGCAACGGCAGGGGGATGATGGTCCTTCGGGAGAAGAAGCTCCAGACCAAAGAGGCGCTTCGCCATTCCCAGGAGACGGCTGCCCGGTTCAGGACGCGGTATGTGGAGGCGGAAAAGGAGATTTTGCTTGAGGCGAAGGTGTCGATTCGCGCAGGAGAGAAGGCACGGATGACTGTGCGAAGCGCGAAGGGACATACCTGTACCGTGGAGGGATTTGTACCTGACAGGGCGATGAGCCGTGCGGCTGACCGCGAAATGATCCATAAGCAGATCGACCGGACAGGGAATACCGGCTTTCGGTTTACATCGGTTGAGATCTTGCTGGAGGACGGGCTGTTTGTCCCGGTCCGGGAGCTGAATGAGCTGCGAAGATCTGCCCTGGACGCGATGCGGGAGGAGATTCTGCGGCCGATGAGGCGAAGATCCCGGGAGACAGACCTGCTGGCTGCAGACGGTGGAAAACCTGCGTCAGCGGGAGATGCTTCCATTGAGACGGGTGTCTTAGACATTTTGGCTTCGGAAGGACATCCCGGCATCACTGCTTCCGTGTGTACGAAGTCCCAGCTGGAGGCAGTGCTTGAGGCAGAGAAAGTCGGCGGAGTCTATCTGGATTACGCTCTTTGCACCCGGGAAAATGCGCTGGCGGTCAGATCCGGTGGAAGGAAGGCTTACCTGATGCTTCCGCAGGTGTGGAGAGCTGATACCGCGAGAATCGTACAAAACCGGATCAGGAAGAGCTTCGGGGCATTCTCCGGCAGCCTCGGAAAGGATCTGGACGGGATTGTCGTGCGCTGTTTTGACCAGCTGTATGCATTGAAGAGCGCGGGACTTCTGAATCAGCCCGGGTTTGAGGTGATTGCGGATGCATCGCTCTACACCTGGAACCGGGAGGCCAGGAAGATGCTTTTGTCTCTTGGCGTGACGATGGACACGCTTCCCTATGAGTGTTCTGCAAGAGAGCTGAAAAAGCGCGGGGCGGAGGGAAGCGAATGGATCATCTACGGGTATCAGACGCTCATGGTGTCTGCCCAGTGCCTGGTGAAGACGACGGCAGGCTGCCGGAAAGAGCCGGGGATTCATTTCCTGCTTGACCGGAAGGGTGCTTCGTTTCCCGTGAAAAATGACTGCCTGATCTGTACCAATACGATCCTGAACAGCGTCCCTCTTGACCTGGTTTCCGTATCCGGGCAGGTGAGGGAGCTGTCCCCGGTCTCCGTACGGTATCTGTTTACCGTTGAGAGCCCGGAACAGACCAGGAGGATCCTGGAGGGAGATCTTCCGGACCGCGTGACGAGAGGACATTTTCGGAAAGGAGCTGATTAGCGAGTGCATCTGACGAATCTGCCCGATGTGGCTGCAAGAGTCTGTCATTACGCGATCCTGGTCCTGATGGTTCTGTACACCATCCAGAGTGTGACGGTGTTTTCGCAAAGGCAGGCCAGGGGAAGAGAGAGAATCTTCCTGCGCCAGAACCTGGAGATGTTCCTGATCCATTTTCTGGGGTTTGTTTCGCTGTTCCTGAATACCATGCAGTTTGACCTGATCCTGTTTTACGCGGCCCAGGTGCTGTATCTTGCCTTTACGCTGCTCTTGTTCCGGAACCTGTATCCGCGCTCTTCCAGAAGCCTGATCAACAATATGTGCATGCTTCTGGTGATCGGGTTCATCATGGTGACCCGGTTTTCAACGGACCAGTCCCTGAAACAGTTTGAGATCGCTGCGCTCGGAACTGCTCTGGCTTTGCTGGTACCGCTGATTGTGAGCAAGCTCCTGGTTTTGACCAGGCTGACGTGGGGGTATGTGCTTGTCGGACTCGGACTTCTGGGCCTGGTTCTGATCGCGGCGCGCGTAACGAACGGCGCGAAGCTGTCAATCTCAGTGGCGGGCTTTTCGCTTCAGCCGTCGGAGTTCGTGAAGATTATCTTTGTCTTCGCGGTGGCGGGACTTCTGAGTACGGAGCACAGCTTTCGCAGGGTGGTGCTTGCAACCATCCTGGCTGCGGTGCATGTTCTGATTCTGGTGATCTCGACGGATCTGGGCTCCGCCCTGATCTTCTTCCTGACCTATCTGATCATGCTGTTTGTGGCTACCAGGAATCCGTTCCTGACCCTGCTTGGCCTGTTCGCGTTCTGCATCGCGGCGGTGGCGGCTTATTTCCTCTTTGCCCATGTGCGGGTCCGTGTCCAGATCTGGCGCGACCCTTTCCAGGATTATTCCGGAACCGGCTATCAGATCTGTCAGTCTCTCTTTGCGATCGCCGCGGGAGGGTGGCTTGGAACCGGACTGTGCCAGGGAAGCCCCGGCGCGATCCCTTATGTCTCCCAGGATTTCATGTTCAGTGCAATCCTGGAGGAACTGGGCGCGGTCTTCGGGATCTGCCTGATTGTCCTGTGCATGGCGGTATTCCTGATGTTTGTCAACATTGCGATGAAGCTGAGCAACCGGTTCTACCGGCTTGCTGCGCTGGGGCTGGGCACAACCTATGCGACGCAGGTCTTTCTGACGATCGGTGGCGGGACGAAGCTGATTCCCATGACGGGAGTTACGCTTCCGCTCGTAAGCTATGGCGGAAGCTCCGTCCTGAGCACGATCCTGATGTTTGGAATTGTACAGGGATTGTATATGCTCAGGGGAGATGAGATCCGGCAGATGATCCTGGATCCCGAGAAGGAGGCCCGCATCCGGGCAAACCGTATGCAGCGCGCTTCGCAGGAAACAAGAGTCTGGAGGCAGAACGATGAAACGAGATCCGTTGATGGACGAGCCGGAAGGCATTGAAGTGCGCAAAATTGACCTGGATCCGAAAAAAGAAGGTTCCCCTGCCGGGAGGAAGCACAATATGGAGCTTTCGATCGCGGCATGGATCTTTGTGGTTCTTTTTGCGCTGCTGATCGGACGTGTCGTGTTCATCAATGTCTTTGAAGCGGAGAGCCTGAGGAACAATCTCAACAATACGAAAGCGGATTCCAATTCGGAAAATGTTATCCGTGGAGATATCCGTACGCTCGACGGTACGGTTCTGGCGACGACGCTGGTGGATGAAAATGCAAACCAGACTCGCTCTTATCCGTTTGACAATGTTTTTGCTCATGTGGTCGGCTACGCTTCCAACGGAAAGTCCGGACTGGAGGCGGAAGAAAACTACAGCCTGATGAGTTCTCATTCGAGCCTTCTGCAGCAGATCCGGGCGCAGGAGAGCGGGGAAAAGGTGCAGGGAGACCGGGTCATTGTGACGCTCGATGCCAAGCTGCAGCAGACGGCTTATTATGCGCTGGGTTCCTACAGCGGAGCGGTGGTGGTGATGGAGCCGGATACGGGCAGGATTCTTGCGATGGTCAGCAAGCCGGACTTCAATCCGAATACCATTGGCATTGAATGGGAAAACCTTGTGTCGGACTCCTCGTCCAGCGCGCTTCTCAACCGGGCGACGCAGGGGCTCTATCCGCCCGGATCCACTTTCAAAATGATCACAACGCTGGGGTATCTCAGGGCGCATCCGAAGGATTATTCTGATTTTTCCTGGAACTGCGAGGGGGCGCTGACGGAGGGAGATGTGCGGATCACCTGCTATGGGGACCAGGTGCATGGGCTGGAAGATCTGGGAGGCGCATTTTCCAATTCCTGCAACACGGCCTTCGCCAGGATCGGACTGGAGCTGGACAATGAAAAGTTCCGGGACATTGCGCAGGAGTTTCTGTTCAATCACTCCCTTCCGACGAGCATGCAGCATTCCCAGAGCGTGTTCCGCCTGACGAAGGATTCCCCGGACGGCGAACAGATGACAACGGCGATCGGTCAGGGAGATACGCTGGTGACTCCGCTTCATATGGCGCTGATCACCTCCACGATCGCGAATGGCGGGATCATGATGCGGCCTTATTATGTGGACCACATCGAATCCAGTGACGGGACCGTCGTGAAGCAGAATGAACCGGAGATCTACAGGAAGATCCTTACGCCGGATGAGTCCGGGGTTATTTCCGAGTATATGAAGCGGACGGCTGAGACCGGTACGGCCGCGGCCCTTTCGGGGAATGGATATACCGTAGCAGGGAAGACCGGATCTGCTGAGTATGACAGGGATGGCGTGACAGGAACACATTCCTGGTTCTGCGGATTTGCCCAGACCGGTGATCCGCATGTCGCTATCGCGGTGATCGCGGAGGATGGCGGAACGGGATCGTCCACAGCGGTGCCGATTGCAAAGCAGATCCTTGATACATTCTTCTATGGATAATCAGAGAAGAATGGGATATAATGGCTCACATATGAGTGATTATCTCATTCCATGGAAACACAACCGGGACACAGACAGGAGGCGTTGCAATGATTGAGGCAACAAGCTGTGGCGGTGTGGTCATATTCCGGGGCAAGATCCTTGTCCTGTATAAG
>CACXFW010000413.1 GCA_902767065.1 uncultured Lachnospiraceae bacterium
AGATTAATAAAAGGGACTCTCATTAGTCCTGAGACAGCCTGTAAAGAAGACGGTACCGGATATGCAGCTGCATTCCGGTGCCGTCTTCCCGTTTTATGAAGCGGTTGCATTTATCGGAGGAATCATTGATAATGAGATTCGCTCGTATTCTCAATTCCTATGGCGATGAAACCCGCGGATTTTCGGAGGCTGAGACAGCAATATGAAAAAAACAGCACAGTTCCTGGTTGACCGGCGCAAAGGGATCTTCCTGTTCATGATGTGCCTTGCGGTTGTGAGTGTGATTCTGATTCCGCGGGTGAATGTCAACACGGACATGACAAGGTATCTTCCGGAAAGCTCCGCGATGAAGCAGGGGATTGACCTCCTGGCACAGGAGTTCTCCGGACTCTCCATGCCGAACACGGTCAGGGTCATGTTCCGGGACGTACCAGAGGAGGAGAAGGAGGCGGTCCGCGCGAAGCTCAAGGAGACGCCCCACGTTCAGTCGGTATCCTTCCTTCCGGGCGATCCGCGCAGCGAGAAGGATGGGTACAGCCTGTATACCCTGGAGTTTTCGGTGGGATACGACTCTCCTGAAATGCAGGAGGCGGAAGATTATATTATGTCAGAATACGCGGGGCAGTATGACATGATCTACTCTCTCGACAAACCCAGCCAGCAGGGGGTTCCGGTCTGGATTTTCGCCCTTGCGCTGGTGCTGCTGCTGGTGATTCTGATGCTCTTCTCGGGTTCATGGACCGAACCTTTTCTGTTTTTATTCGCGATGGGGATCGCCGTCGTCATCAATATGGGGAGCAACATCCTGCTTCCCTGTATCTCAGAGATCACCTGGTCGATCGGCGCCATCCTGCAGCTGGCCCTTTCCATTGACTATTCCGTGATTCTTATGAGCAGATACCGGCAGGAGGCAGCCGCGATCGCCGCCGGGAAGGAGCAGCTTTCCCTCTCAGACCGGGAGAGGGCGATGAAGGCGGCCCTGGAGGGCTCGTTTTCCTCGATTGCAGGCAGCGCGTTCACGACGATCGTTGGCTTTCTGGTGCTGGTCTTCATGAGCTTTCGGATCGGACTGGACCTGGGAGTCGTGATGGCAAAGGGGGTCCTGCTCAGCATGACATCGGTTCTGACGATCCTGCCTTTTCTGATTCTTGCGCTGGATGCCCTGATCCGGAAGAGCAGGAAGAAGATCCTCACGCTGAAAATGGATGTGGTCAGCCGTTTTTCCTATCGGCACCGGAAGGGGATTGCGGTGTTCTTCCTCCTGTTTTTTATCACGGTCCTGATCCTGAAAGGAAATACGGAGATTTCCTTTACCCTGCCCGCGGAAAATGAGATCGATCTGGTCTTTCCCAGGGAAAACCAGATGATCCTGCTGTATGCAAACGAGGACGAATCCGCCCTTTCGGACATCATTCCCCGGCTGGAGGAGGAAGAAGGCGTGAACAGTGTGATGGCCTGGCAAAATACGCTGGGGAAGGCGTTCACGGCCCGGGAACTGTCAGAGTTTATCGAGAGGATGGGCGCGGGCATGGGAGTTGACATTTCCCCGGAACTGATTCAGACGGTGTACCTGATGCGCTTCGGATCTGATGAGGAAGGACGGATGACAATCTCCGAGCTTGTCTCGTACCTGTCGGATACCGTTTCGGAAAATGTCCTTCTGAAGGCGCTTCTGCCTGAAAAGAGCATGGATGCCCTGAAGGAAGCTCCCGCGCTTCTTGAAAAGGCCGAAGGCCAGATGAAGGGTCCGGAGCATTCCCTCATGGTGCTGTCCACCTCCCTCCCCCAGGAATCGGAGGAGACAAGCGCGTTTATGGAAAGACTCACGGCGCTTTGCGAATCGAACCTGTCCGCTCCCTGGTACCTGATCGGCAATACCCCGATGGCGGTGGAGATGGTGGATACCTTTACCGGTGAACTGAACTTCCTGACACTTCTGACAGCTGCGGCGATCTTCCTCGTTGTCCTTATCACCTTCCGGTCGGTGGCTGTTCCGGTGATCCTGGTGCTGCTGATTCAGTCCGGGGTTTATGCGACTATGGTCATGATCAATCTGCAGGGAATGACGATCTACTATCTGGCGCTTCTGGTGGTGCAGAGCATCCTGATGGGGGCGACGATTGACTATGCGATCCTGTTCAGCAACTATTATCTGGAGATGCGGAAGAAAGAAGGCGCGGAGGATGCCCTGCGGGATGCCTATAACCGCTCCGTTCACACGATCCTGACCTCCGGATGCATCGTGATCTCGGTTACGGCGATCGTGGGCTACGCGTTTGCGGATCCCTCCGTGAGGCAGATCGTGCATACGATTTCCAAGGGAGCCGCCTGCGCGGTGATCCTGATCCTGTTTGTCCTGCCGGGACTGCTGGCGGCGCTGGACGGCCCGGCCCTGGGGAGGCGAAGGCACACAGGCTGTGAATCGTAACCCTGTACGGTATTTTGGGTTACTATTCACAGCTCCTCCACCCACAGACCTCAGACCATCCGTGCTTCGCACGTATGCCGCGTCTTGCGACGCTCCTGTCTGAGGTTGTGGGGGAGGTTCC
>CACXFW010000414.1 GCA_902767065.1 uncultured Lachnospiraceae bacterium
AGTCTGTCAAAATCATCGCCGCTGATGGTAATCGCGCACTGCCGGTCATAATACTCGTAAGGCTCTACGCTGATACGGCCGTCCTTAACTTCCACATAGAATACGCCCGATCCTTCTCCCGCAACATTGATCTGCACTGCCATGAATCCAATCCCGGAAATGTCCGCTTTTTCCGCCATTGCCCTGGCCTTGCCCAAGACTTTCTCAAATGTCATCTTATCCTCCTTCTGCATCTTTTTCTTCATACCAGCCTGTATCTGTTTTCTGTCCCCCCTCAACGTTTTTGAAGCCGGCCACAATCCCGGTCTTCCCCTCGGGAAGGTCCAGCTTCACGAAGTCGACCATGTAATGCCGGATCCCATCGTCAAATACCCGCCTGAACGGAACACTGTAGAGCCGCCGCTTCTGTGTATTTCGCCTGATGCTCTCCGGAGAAACAGCATCAAGGAAGCTCTGCCGGTCCTCCTCTAAAACCAGCCTGGAATAGAAAGCCGCGGCATGCGAGAACTTTTCGACCTTCACGGCAATATTGGCGGGCATGAGATGCTCCATCTGCTTATCGATCCGGAACAGTTCAAACTGCTCCGTCTCGATGTCCCTGATCAGCCAGACCGAATCATACACCCTGGTCAGCGCCTCTATGACGGCTGAATGCAGGGCCCTGTCAGACTGCGCCTGCTCATACTTGTCCGTGATGTCTGAAATAAACACATAATACAGGCTGTTCTGGTCATCGTACCGGATGTAATGGCCGTAATCGTCGAGCCAGCGGATTCCGCCATCCCTGCGGATGATCCGGTATTCCACAAAATCAAGATCTCCCTGGCTCTCTTTCACCTGATCCGTGATCGAGGTGGAGATCCGCTCATAATCATCGGGATGTACCATTCCCCGGAAGGTAAATCCGGTCAAAGCCTTGAATTCGTCCAGATCCCTGCACCCGAATATGTCACAGACCGCCTTGTTCGCGTACACCAGCTCTTCGTTCTCATCCGCTTTATAGATAAAGAAGCCGCCGGGCATGCGTTCGCCAAACTCCTCGATCACAGAGAGAATCTGTTCGATCATCAGTTTCTCGTTTGGTTCCCTGATGGATAAAACGGCAATTGCAATCGCGATGTTTCCGGTGACCGGATTGATTCCGATCCGGCGCGCAAAGGAATGGATGATCGAACCGTCCGGCATCTTTTCATCGTAGAAGGTGCGGATTCCCTGCTCACAGCAGGTCCTGACGATATTGTGCATGAAAGCCGCGTCGTATTTGACGAACTCCGGCCCAAGATCTGCCAGGTCAAGATCGAAGAAGCGTTTGAAGAAATCGCGGTAAGACTGGTTTGTGCGCACGAAACGGGTGCTGTCCCCCTTTACCTCGATGATGCACATCGGCAGTGTATTGTAGGTATTCCGAAGGGACTGCCTCTCTTCGCGCGCGATGACGCTCACATCATAGAGATTCACGCCGCACACCAGCTCGTAATAGGCTGATTCCTTCGGGTCTTCATAGCCGGCGTGCCTGTTCTTTTCGTGGTATGCAAGAGCATCCTCAAAAGGCCTGGGCCTGCTGAAGTAGAATCCCTGCAGCTTGGAGCAGCCGATCTCCTGGAGAAAATGAACCTGATCCTGCGTCTCAACTCCCTCGCATATGGTATCAATCCCCAAGGACAGGGCCATCTTCATCAGTTCCGTCAGGATCACCCTGCCGTCCTCGCTCTCATCCAGCTTCCTCATGAAGCCCATGTCAAATTTGAGGAGGTCGAACTTGATGCTCTGAAGAACATCCAGCGAGGAATAGCCGCTCCCGAAGTCATCCATCCAGACAGGAAAGCCGAGCGCCTGGAAGCGTTCGATCTGTGCTTTTATAAAATCAAAATCGCTTCCGATCACACTTTCCGTGATTTCAATACTGATCCTGTCCCGGCTGATCCCGGCTTCGTCCACCCGCTGCCGGATCTCTTCGACGATATCACAGGCATCAAAGTCGGACCGGGAGAGGTTGACAGAGTGCGGAACAATGTACAGTCCCGCTTCTTCCTTGATCTGAATATGCTCCAGAATCCTGTCCAGCACATACAGATCCAGCTTGTAGATCACCTTCGCGTCTTCCAGGTAAGGAATAAAGTCCGCAGGCGAAAGAAACCCCTTTTCCGGATCGATCCACCTGGCCAGAGCCTCCTCGTCGCAGACCTTCCCGTTGACGGCCCTCATGATCGGCTGATAGTAAACCTGAATCCATTTTTCCGTAAGCGCCTGCTCAAAATGATCCAGAATATACTGCCGCTTCTCGATCCCCTCGTTCAGCTCGCTGCTGAAATACAGATAGGCTGAGGAATAAGTCCCCTTGATCGCATCGCATGCGATCTTTGCCCTGTCATAAGCCATACTGACCGGGATCTCCTCGAACCGGTCCGGATAGATTCCGATGCAGATCGGCAGATACCTGTCCCCGCTGATCTGCTGCCATTCCTGAAACATGGCGTCCAGCTGAGCGCTCAGAGTCCTTTCATCCGCCACCGCGGCAAACCGGTCCGCGCTGATATGGCAGCAATAGTCCGCGTGAAACGTCCGGCTGAGGAGTCTTGCCAGATTCCGCAGCAGTCTGTCCCCTTCGGAGAAGCCATATTTATGGTTGTAGTGCTTCATTCCGCCCAGGTCGATATACAGAAGAACCGGGAGACCGTCCTGATCCAGCAGAACCTTTCTTCCCGTTTCTGCCCGCTCAAAGAAAAAGGTCATATTCGGCAGCCCGGTCAGATAATCATACCGGGCTGCATAAGCAGCGCTTTCCTCCAGGGCCGTCCTGACAGTCTCAGGAATCCGGTCCACGGTGCCCTCTTTCCGGTCGTCTCCCTCGTCTGTAAACCAGATCTGCGCGAGGTGCGCCCCTTCTTGCGACTCCACATGCTCACCGGTTACACGGATGACCCTGTATCCGGAACCGTCCTTCTCTTTCTTCTTAAACCGGTAAACCTCCTCAAGCCGTCCGTTCCCGGTCCCGAAGCGGATCAGGGCATTCATGAATCTTGCCGTATCGTCAGGGTGGGTATTCTTAAACATATTCTGATTCATGTCAGAATATGCCTGCACACGGTCCTGAAAGCCAAACAGCTCGCAGAAACCGTCCGACACGGCTATCGTCTCAACGCCTTTCTCCAGAAACTGACAGACGGCAAAGGGCTGACGCATCCCCTCGACAAAGACCTGCTGGTCTTTTGATAACACATTTTGCTTCATACTTCTGGTCTCCCTGTCATTTCCCAGATCCGGAAGGATGCTCCGCCCTGTTTCCAGTCTCCGGGCGGCATCCCGCTGCTTTTGTCCTGTTTCTCATCTATAAACCAATGTTTATATCTGATTCTGTCCGGTCTGTTGCCGATACCGTAATCGAAACTGCTTCGTCCCTCAGGACCCGCACTTTCGAACAGTATCTGGCTACTATAACTGAATGATTAATCCGCCAAAAGTCGATTACGGATTGTTCCGCGCTTCGCGCTCCCACAATCCTCCCTACATTCGTGCTCTCATGGTGC
>CACXFW010000415.1 GCA_902767065.1 uncultured Lachnospiraceae bacterium
CACCCCCAGCTGACCTGATAGTCAAACTGATCGTTGTGCTCCTCCAGAAGCCGGATCGCTTCCGTATAGGTCACGCGGCCAAACTCCGAGTTCATCACATGGTTCAGGCGCTCCAGCAGACCCTTATCCACAAACTGGTTGAAGAACGCCATCTCCTCCGGCGCGTTTTCCAGGACATACGCGAAAATAAACTTGAGCATGTCCTCCGCAAGATCCATGTCGTCCTCCAGGTCCGCAAATGCGATCTCCGGCTCGATCATCCAGAATTCCGCCGCATGGCGCGTGGTGTTGGAATTCTCCGCGCGGAACGTCGGTCCGAAGGTATAGACATTCCTGAACGCCTGCGCAAACGGCTCCACATCCAGCTGTCCCGAAACGGTCAGGTGGGTTGACTGCCCGAAGAAGTCCTTCGAGAAGTCCACCTCGCCCTCCCCGGTCCTCGGAAGGTCGGAAAGCTCCAGTGTCGTCGCGCGGAACATCTCGCCCGCGCCCTCGGCATCCGTGCCCGTGATGATCGGCGTATGGATATACACGAAATTCCGCTCCTGGAAGAACTTATGGATGGCATAAGCTGCCAGCGAACGCACGCGGAAGGTTGCCTGGAACAGATTCGTCCGCGGTCTCAGATGCGGAACCGTGCGCAGATACTCCACCGAGTGGCGCTTCTTCTGCATCGGGTAATCCGGCGTGGAGGCCCCCTCCAGGACTACGCTGTCCGCCTGGATCTCAAACGGCTGCTTCGCGTCCGGCGTTTCCACCAGCTCGCCCGTCACGATCACGGCACTGCCCACATTAAACCGGGCCACCTTGGCATAGTTCTCCAGCCGGTCCGCGGAAATGACCACCTGCAGCGTCTCAAAGAAGGTTCCGTCATGCAGCACCAGAAATCCGAACGACTTCGAATCACGGATCGAGCGGACCCATCCGCCCACCGTCACCTTCTTCCCGATAAACTCCCCGCGGTTTCTGTATAGCTCCTTCACTGTAACAAATTTCGTGTCCATTGCTCCTTATTTTCTCCTTTTCGCAGATTATAGAAAGCATTATATCAGGTCTGGCCGATTCGATACAGCGCTTTCGGCCAATTGTCCTTTTATCGTGATACTATTCACAGTCTGTCTGCCGCGGCAGGCTGGCCGGGGGTGTGACCTGTTACCTTTTATCCCAGGGCCGACTCCGTAAAGCTGTAGAACTCATTTCCGGACGCCAGGAACAGATCCGTGGAATCCTGGATGCCATAATAATACCATTCATCCTCCCCCGGATTCAGAAGATAGGTGTTGAATTCATCATACCCGACGATGCATTTCACCCCTTCGGCGGACATCGCAAGAACCGGCCGGTCATGGGAGACAAAGTACAGAACCTCCTCCAGGGTGCAGCCGCTAAGGTCAATCACCTGCCTGCCGATCCCCTTCTCCAGCTCCTCAATCTCCAGCGTGCCGGTGCGCATGACCGCCGGAATATCCCGCTGCTCGATCTCATGCTTCGTCTTTCTGTCGCCGCGGACCCAGACATAGTTCTGGTTGTAATCCACGACCACGCCAAACAGCTCATCCGCCTTGACGATCGCGTCATTCGGGTACGTGCACAGGGCGTCGAGCCCGCCGGCCGCGTAGATGTAATACAGCCGTTCCGGATCGGAATTCATCGGCATCTCAATCGTATGGACGATTCCCATCAGGGTTTTGCTCGATCCCACGGCCGATTCGCCCGGCTCCAGGACCGACCCGACCCGAAGCAGCACGATATTCTGCCTGCGGGAGGTCTCCTTCGTCGCAATGCCCAGGCTCACGTCCTGTGTCGTATCCGCCGACACAATCTGGTCCGGGGACGCGGGGACATATTTCGCCCCGTCCCACGCAACCCGCTTCAGGTTCAGCAGGTTATCCGACTGTTCCACTTCCGTCACATACAGGCCGCTCTGCTCGTAGACCTTCACGACATTGCCGCTGCCATCCTCGAAGGTCAGACGGTACATGGGGAAGATTCCTCTCCCGCCATGCGGGACGGACACATCGTTGACCCGCGCGGTCCCGTAGACCAGGTCCTCCTTCATATAGGTCAGCGGGCGCAGGAACTCATTTTCCCCGCCCTGAATCTCCCGGATCTGCCCGGTCTCGAAGTCAATCTCCTCCAACGTGGAGGAGGCGTACATCAGCCCCTCCTTCAGCCAGGCAAAATACCGCCCGCTCTTCGAGCCCCGGTAGCAGTCATTGTGAATCCCCTCCGCACAGATCTTCACTTCGCCATCCGAAATCGCGACCTGATACAGGACGCCGTCCAGCATCGTCCAGACCGATCCTGCGTCCTGCGTCAGATACAGACAGTCCAGAAGGTCCATCTGGATGCGCTCGGTGTTCTCCATGCTCTCCAGGAAGCAGAGCTCACGCACCAGGGAGCTTCCCGCGTTGAAGCTGAACACGCCGATCCCGTTGTCGCCCTCATGCTGGCCGCGGTTCATGTATCCGCCCACGGCAAATACCACATCGCCCTGGGTGCTGACCTTCAGCACGCGGATCGTGTTCTCCCCGAAGAAGTCACGCTCGTCCATGTTCTCCTGCTGCGGAAATCCGAAGACGCGCGTAAATACATCCGTATCCCTCCGGTACGTCCACAGGACGCCTTCCTGCACGAATGCAAGGACGCGCCTTTTCTCATCCGTCATGTATTCGATGTCCTTCTGCGTCACCCCGAGGATGATCCCGGCCGCGTCGATCACCTGGTTGGATTCCGGATTGAATACCTGGTCCGTCGTACGGTCAAAGTTCAGCAGGAAGACACGGCTGTCGGTATAGCGCAGCCGGTAATACTCATGGACGTTGTAGATCTCCGTGCTTCCGTTTTCCGCGGAAGCCGAGATCCGGTAATCCTGCACCATTGTCGCGGTGTTCTCATTGATCTCCGTAAGCCGGGGCGTCGGCTTGTAGAAAATCTGCGGATTCAGATCCGCCCAGGTAAGCTGCCGCACACTGTCATGGATATCCATGTGCGCGAGAGTGCCCTCGACATCCGTCGTATCGTCCGGCTCAACCGTGGCGCCGATCGTGTCAAGGTCCGTCTTGTTGATGCATTTGTCCCAGAAGCCGGCCGCGAAGTTCAGATAATCGGAGGTATGCAGGCCGTCCGCCAGAAGCACATGCGTGTAGTAATAGATCCCCCGGCCGCCCGTCGTGACCAGGATCTTCAGGACATACTCCCTGTTCATGAGCATGCCGTTTCCCAGATGCAGCTTCGAGGTAATATAGTCTCCATCGTTCTCCAGCCGCACCACCTTGGTGTTTTCCAGGGACTGCGTTCCGTCGATCGTCACGACCTCATAGGAAACCGAGTCCACCGCCGCGCCGAAGCTGCGGATCAGGATCGTCACCTCTCTCTGGTCGGTGAGCGGCGTGATGGAATAGCGCATCTGCGACACATCCATTTCCCTGCTGTAGCCGTGCAGGCAGTTGAATCGGATCCCTCCCTGCTGCATATAGACCAGAGGAAAGGTGGAACCCGCCATGACGCCCGCCGTATCAGGCGTCGTACGATTAATATACCGGCTGGCCGCCAGAACCGCGATCACATAGACCGCGATAAAGACGATCACCCGGATGAAAATGCTGCGAAAACGTCTGAACTGCTCACTCAAGACCGTGCCGTTCCTTTCCTCAGGCATCAGGATCTGTTCATGATCACTAAATGATCCCCGCTGGATCACAGCAGCCGGATCATATCATCCTGATCACAGCTGCCTCATCACAGCAGCCTGGTCATAGCCACCTGATCACAGCCGCCTCGTCATACCTGCCTGGTCATAGCCACTGAATCGTAATGACCAAAAACTCGTCGTCGGTCGCGTAACGGTTGTTCCACGAGCTGACCCCGTGCGTCTCCATCAGATACAGGTCCGCGTCATAGTAGAGCCGGTTCGTGAACAGCTCATACTTCGCCGTGTCGTACGCTTCCTGCGTCCCGAACTTCATGACGATCGCGGCCTCCCCGTTGTGGACGGAATCCATGAGCGCCTGGTAGATCACGTCCTTGTCCCATGTCTCATAGTACATTCCGTTAATTTTGTAATAGTTGTAACTGTCATCCGTACACGGCGGAAATGTGACCAGTCCCTCCGGCGTATGTGTCGTCAGGATCTCCTGATCCGTACAGCACAGATAGTTGTAGTTCATGAGCGTAATGCCCGTCCCGTCTTCCATCGAGCCCGCGAAGACCGGGTCTCCCCAGGTGACGTCCACCTGATAGTAATTGTCGCCGATGCGGACAATGTTCCAGGCATGGTCTCCTCCGCCGATGATCTTGCCGGTCACATAGGTACAGAAATATCCCATCCGGTGGCAGATGTACTGAAATGCCTTCGCGTACCCTGCGCAGACCGACTGGTGGTTGAGCAGCGCGCTTTGGATACACTGATTATCCGGCGCGCCGGCATTGTATTCCACCGTGTTGATGAGGTATTCGTAGACGGACTTGATCCTCCCGTAATCCGACCAGGTCGGGTCGGTCTGGCGGATGCACTCGTCTGCCGCCGCCTCCAGCATCGCGCGCGTGGCGGGACGCTCATTCTCCGGAACCGTGGACTCGATCGTATAGCTCGCCACCATCCCGGTGACCGCGTTGGACTGAACCTGCGCGCTCGAGCCGATCCAGAACAGCTCCGGATGGTCCGCGAGCACCGAGTAATACGCCTTCCAGAAATCGTCCACGCTCACCTGGGCGTAGATCTGAGCGCTGTCCTCCCCGGCGCAAAGACGGGAGTAGAGCTCCCGGTAAGCCTCATTGTAGGAGGATGGCAGGTTGTTGAAATAATACTCCTCGACTCCGCCGTTGTCCCACTCGGTATCCCCCTCGTGGTAATAGGTGTTCTCGATCAGCCCCGTTCTCACGGCCATCTGCTTCACCGTCGTGACCGGCACGAAAGCAAACAGAACGCCCGCCACAGCAGCGATCAGAAACAATGTGAATAGTGTTCGCCGAATCAGCTTGCCCATAGATCTTATCTGTCCCACCTGTCACTCAGGCGGTTGATCTCCTCCGTCATCTTCTTGAGATCCTTGTTCGCGCCGCCCTCATTGTGCCGGATGACTGCCATCAGGCGGTTGCCTGCAGCGACCAGCCTGGTGTAGATCGCCGCGGCCTTCTTGTCCTTCGATACCCTTGTCGCCGCGCCGCGGTCCGAACCCTTCTTCCGGACAACCGCGCCGCCGTCCTGCTTCTGGATCGCGATCGCTTCACGGTCTTCCTTCTCAATCGGCACCGGCTCCGCTTCTACTTCAAAGGTTCCGGACGCCAGGTCAAAGACGGTCCCGGAAAACGGCGCGTAGGCGTTGAATCCAAGCTCCTCCTTCAGGCGGTCGCGGAACAGCTCCGTCACCTTGTCCTCGCCGTGGGTAACGAAAACCATGTCGGGCTTTCGCCTCAGCGCGCTGATCCACTCCATCAGGCCGATGTTGTCCGCGTGTCCCGATACGCCGGGAAGCTGGCAGATCTCCGCCCGCACCTCAATCTCCTCACCGAAGAGCTTCACGCTCTCAGCGCCTTCCAGGATCGAGCGTCCGGGCGTCCCGACAGCCTGATAGCCGACGAAGAGGATCGTGCTCTCCTCCTTCCACAGGTTGTGCTTCAGATGGTGCTTCACGCGTCCCGCGTCGCACATGCCGCTTGCGGAGATAATCACCTTCGGCTCGGGAATGTCGTTGATGGCTCTTGAATCCTCGCTTGTGACGGCCGTCTTCAGGCCGGCGAACCCGATCGGGTTGATGCCTGTCGCCAGAAGCTCCTTCGCCTCATCGTCAAAATCGCTGAACATCCGCTCCCGGAAAATGTTCGTCGCCTCGATGGCGAGCGGGGAGTCGACATAGACCTCGAAGTTGTCGTGTCCGCTGATCATGTTATTCTGCTTGATATCCCGGATGAAATAGAGCATCTCCTGCGTACGCCCGACCGCAAACGAGGGGATCACGACGTTGCCGCCCCTGTCGAAGGTGCGCTGGAGCACGTCCGCCAGCGCCGCCGCGTAATCGTCATGCACCGGCCTGTCGTGCGTCCTGTCTCCGTACGTGGATTCCATGATGACGTAATCCGCCTCTTCCGGCAGGGTCGGGCTGGAAATCAGCGGCTGGTGCTTATTGCCGATATCTCCCGAGAAAATGACCCGTTTGGTCAGATCCCCTTCCGTGATCGTCATATCGATCGAACTCGATCCGAGCAGATGGCCCGCATCGATGAACTTGATCCGGATCCCGTCCGCGATATAGGTTATCTTCTCATATTCTACAGAGACAAAGCAGGTGATCGCCCCCTCGGCATCCTGCTGGTTATACAGCGGCTCCACCATATCCCGGCCCGCGCGCTCCGCCTTGCGGTTTTTCCACTCGGCTTCAAATTCCTGAATGTGCGCGGCGTCCAGAAGCATGATGCGGCACAGCGCCGCGGTTCCGCCCGTCGCAAAGATCTGCCCGCGGAATCCATGCTTGTAAAGCAGCGGGAGCAGTCCCGAGTGATCCATGTGCGCGTGCGTCAGCAAAACCATATCGATCTCGCCCGCCGGCACCGGGATCGGTTTATTCTCATACAGATCCGGTCCCTGCTCCAATCCGCAGTCGATCAGGATCTTCTTCCCGCACGCCTCCAGATAATAGCAGCTTCCGGTCACTTCGTGTGTCGCACCTACAAATGTCAGTTTCATAACGGCACCCGTCCTTTCTGCGGTCTGGAACAGTTTCTGTGCTTATGATACAGTCTGATTTTATCAGAATTTTTTTTGGATGTACACGCTTCAATTGCGATATACTTTCATCAGCAGCTATGTTGTTACTATTCACGGCCCCTTCCCCACAGACCGTGAATAGTAACACTATGTTCATTCTGCGAACGGCGCCCGGCCGGGGAAGGAGATTTCGAAATTGTATCAGTTCAGAGGCGGCCCCTCCATCCTGAGCGAGGGAATATCGGTATGGCTGGTGGTTCTGATTGTCTGCGCAGTTGTATTTTTCTATATTGTGTCCGGCAACGGGCATACGCTGGAGAGGGCGGTCCGCTGCGGCTGCTATGACCGCGAGAGGATCCGCCGGGGGCAGTGGTGGCGTCTTCTGACAGTCGGATGCACACACATCCAGCCCTGGCATATCGCGATGAATCTGCTGGCGCTGTATAACCTGCGCTTTCTGGAGGACTTCTTCGGCCATGCGTGGTTTGCGCTGATTCTGGCCGCGTCGGTGGCCGGCGGCAGCCTTCTCGAGTACGCGTCTTCGAAGGTGCGCTACTCCGTTGGTCTGTCGGGCGGGCTTTACGGCCTGATGTTCGGGTATTTTCTGATCCTTCTGACCTACCGTTCCGTCTCCGGCCTTCGCAGCATCGCGTTAACGCTGATCCTGAACCTGGTCATCAATTTCATGCCTGGAATCGCATGGCAGGCGCACGTGGGAGGCGCCATCACCGGGATGGTGCTGACGGAGGTGTTCCTGCTGCTCAGGTAAAAGAATGGTCAGAACGAAACTATGGCCAGCGGCAATCGAAAGTTGTCGCTGGCCATAAATCCTGTGGCTGCCCGGTCATCAGGAATCCTGCACCGGAGGGCTGCAAAGCCTGTGCGATGCATCACTTTTTGTAATTATTCAGCACCTCCTGGAATTGCTCATGATCCAGTCAGATAAGCTTGCTTATCTGACGGATCTGAGCGGTTCCAGG
>CACXFW010000416.1 GCA_902767065.1 uncultured Lachnospiraceae bacterium
ACAAGCGGTGAAACCGCTCTGTCCGCCCACAGCGAAGAACACGAAGTGTTCTGAGCAATGGGGGTGCTGAATAGTTACTTCTTTTTTTGATGAATCGCGCATAATCACAATCTTACATGGCAGCCGTGCAGGCAGAATCATTTCTGTACACGTCCTGAATATAACAGGGGCTGTGAAGACATGGGATTGAATTCACCCAGGCTTCACAGCCCCTGCAATTTTCGATCGGTATCTGGCTACTCCATAAAGATGCCCTTCGGCCTGTCATAGGTGTAGAAAACAGATTCGACCTCAAGGTTCTCCGTGATCTTTACCTGCGCTTCCGGCGTCAGAGCCAGCGTCTGGTGCCAGATTCCTTTCTTCAGCACAACCGGCTTATCCAGGATAAACGCATGAAAGTCTTCCGGCGTTTCATGCTCCGCCACGAGCAGCACCGTAATCCCGTGAAGCGGCTCAAAGGATTCCTTGGACGTCGGGTGGCATTCAATCTTCTGGATCTCCTTGTTGGAATAGCGGAACACCGCGACCCTCCACGGGCTCTGAGGTTCTGTATCGGCGATATAGAAGTTGCCCGTATCACACGGCAGAAACTCGAGAACCGTTCCAAATGGCTTAAATGCTGTTACACTCACACTTTCCAGCGGCATACGCATCTTTCACACCCCTCTCCTGAGACAGTTTGCAGGCCTTCCCGATAGACACTCAAAACAGATACTCAAAACAGTCCTTCCTCTATCATTCTCCGATACAGGATCGCGTTCTGATGGTCATACTCATACTCCAGTGCCTTGCCGAAGCATTCCTTCGCCTGCTCCATATCGCCCGATCCGATATCCGCAAGCCCCATCAGATACCAGCAGTGAGCGGTGTTCTTCTTTGTCAGGTCCGTCTCAAAGATCAGGAAATCCGGCATGGAGACTGCGAAGTAATCATACTCAACCACATCCCGGAGATGCCTTTCACCGTAGTCCATCAGCTTGTTGAAGCACATGCAGGCCTCTTTCATTTTCCCGAGCTTCTGCTTCGCCAGGCCTTTGAACAGGATCATATCCGCAGGCTGGTCATAATAATACATCGCGCCCGCCGGCTCATCCTCGCCAAGCTCCGCGTTCTGATATGCCTCCTTCGCCTCATTGTCCCTGCCGAGCGCCTCCAGGGTCCTGCCAAGCCAGTACCAGATATGATTATCCTTGGTGCCTTCCAGTCTCCCTTCTCCCAGGTTCTCAGGATAGAGCAGGGCCAGTTCCAGTTTTTCCTTTGCCCCGGCGACGTCTCCATCCTTCAGGCAGCGGACCGCCATCTGCACCAGACTGGTCTTGTATTGCATCGGAACCTTGCCTTCGCCGCCTTCCCACGGACGGAAATGATGGTTCATGATCGCCTCATAAACCTTGTCATACTGTCCCATCGTATTGCGCAGCGTAAGCTCTTCCACCATAAGATCATCTCTTCGAAGCGGAAGAGAAGAATGTCTTCCGAAGGCCTCCAGCCGTTTCTCAACCGGCACATTTACCTTCTTACGCAGCTGATCCAGCTCGAGAAATACCCTGGCGTCGTTTTCATCCAGGGAAAACGCCTTTTCCAGCTCCCCCCTCGCGTCCTCTGCCCGGTTCATTTTATTAAAATACACCAGCGCGAGGTTGCGGTGTACGGTCGGGAAGCTGTCATCTGCGCGTGCAGAATTCTCCCACAGCGCCATAGCCTTCCCGTACTGAAGCCTGTCATAGAACAGGCAGCCAAGATAGTAGGAAGCCTTCGCGCAGCTCTCTCCCTGATCTTCCAGCGTGCGGATCGCATCCTCCAGAACGAGAATGTCCTCCAGCTTATTCGGGAAGCAGTAGGAAGGATCATCCTGCTCCGCCGCAGCGTAAAACCCGGAAGATGTTCCCGTTTTTCCTGCGTCCTGTGCCCCGGCAGGAACAGCGCCCTTTCGCACCGCGTAGCCGCGGTAGTAATCGACCAGCGGGTGCTCTCCATCGTACAGCTCCAGAAGCTCCAGCGCCTCCTGTGCGAATCCTGCCTCCAGGAAGTCCCTGGCTCCGGCCAGATAATTCCCGGCAAATCCGCGCATCAGCGACTGCATCGCTCTCAGATCCTGGATCTTCGAGGTGATCTGGTATTTTACGAAACGGGATACATAGTCGAACGGATCCACCTTCAGGCTGGAGGCGATCATGTCCAATGCTTCCTCACTGCGCCCGAGCTTTCTGAGAAGGGCAGCCTTCAGTCCCCTCGCCTTCACATGATGCGCATTCTTGATCAGGCTCTTTTCGACAAAGTCAAGGGCTGCGCTGTACTCTCCTCTGCGGGCCGCAATCGCAGCAAGATAGTAGAATCCCATCTCCTGCATCTCATTGCTCCAGCAGGCCTTGTAGAAGCGGTCATATGCCTCATCCTCTTTTCCCAGATACAGAAGGCACACGCCCAGATTGTACATTGCCTCGCTGTTATAAGGATTCGGCGTCATCATCGTCGAGCGTTTGATGGATGCCTCGAAATAAGGAACCGCCGCTTCAAAGTTGCCGCGCCGCATCAGAAGCAGCCCGTACGCGTTGTTCACGCGCATGTCGCCCGGGTCTCTCTTCAGCGCCTCCAGATAATACGGATCCGGAAGGAAGGTGGCGTGGCGGTACTGCTCAATGTGTTCAGCGGTCAGGAGCAGCTCTTCGTTGGTCAGGATCTCCTCCGGCTTTTTCGCCTTCATGGCGCTCTTTGCCATCTCGGGAATCTCCTGCGCAGCAGGCTGATACTCGACAAGGATCCTGTCTTTGTCCCGGACAACGACGCGAAGATCCGTATCCTTCACCGCACAGGCAGCAACCGTCCCCTCATAGGTCTTCACCGGCGACAGCTCCGTTTCTACCGAGGAAATAAGCTTCCCTTTCACATACAGATCGATCTGAGCGCTCTCATGCGGCGCGGTCGCGTAGACAATGATATGCGCATTTCCATGATGAAACTCCAGGTTCACAGCCGCGTCGATCGTGGCGTTCTTCACCTGTCCCACCTTCTTGTAGGGCATGAAATACTGCGTGAAGGTCTTTTCCTCGAACGGCTTGAGCCATGTGAAGTCCGGCTGGTTGTCCGTGAATACGCCGCACATCAGCTCAATGTAAGGCCCGTCCTCATCCGTCAGATTCCGGTCCCAGGCCTTTCCGAAATCGCCGCAGCCCCAGGTCCACTGCTTTTTGCCCGGGGACACATGATGATCCGCGACATGCAGAAGGCCAGCCTCGACGCCGTAGTCGTATCCGCCCACGAAGTCATAGGAAGAGCTCTCCGCCATATAGCTGGTCGGCACAGGGATATTCTTATATCTGGAAATGTCCACGCCTTCACTGTAGTCATGCTTGTAATAAACGCCCCGCGCGATCGGGAACCTGGACACATCCCTCTTGCCGTGATCCATGACAAAATGCACATCCGACGGGAAGATGGACTGGGTATTGTCATTTACCGAAACCGCAGGGTTCGCCCACCAGAGAAATGTCTGCGGAAGGTTTGTCCGGTTGTAGAGCTGCCCCCTGATCTCAATGTATGCCCTGTCAGGATACAGGGTAAAGGAGGTGATTCCCTTGGTGCCGTACATCTGGTCAATGTCATTGCACGAAAGTGTCTTGCTTCCGTCCTCATGCTCTGAAATGACATAGTCCACCGGCAGATACGTCGTGGGGCGGTGGTGCTGCGGCCAGTTGAATTCAATGCCGCCCGAAATCCACGGTCCGGCAAGGCCGACAAGAGCCGGCTTGATCACATGGTTGTAGTAGACAAAGTCATAATTGTTCGTCTTGTCCAGCGCGCGCTGAATGCGGCCGCCCAGTTCCGGAAGGACCATGACCTTCAGGTAGTCATTTTCCAGCCAGACGGCGTGCCAGGTTTTATCCGTTCTGGTGAAGCTGATCTCTTCCGTTGTCGGATAAGGATACAGTTTCCCGCTCGATCCCTGGTATACACGCTTTTCAAGGAACATCGGATTCTTATCGGGTTTTCCCGTCTCATAGGTCGGGATCATTACATCCTCTTCCCAGATTCTCACTTCACTCATAGTATTCTCCATCATCGGGCAAATGACATCCGCCCGTCTTCCCTGTATAATCAGGGTATAGCAAGGTATCAGACTACTGTTTTAAAAAAATCCCGTAAACGAGATTCATTCCAGGAGGACGTCCATGCATTCATCCGAGAAACACGTCACACCTGACTCGGATTACTTCATATACGAACCGAGCACGCTTGCCCGGGACGTGTATCTGTATCCTCTTTCCACCGGGCATTTCCGATATACCGGCGGTTACCGGAACCAAAGACGCAGCTTTGATTCCTTTGAACTGTTCTATGTGGAGGAAGGATCCGTGGAGCTGAAGAACCGCTCACGGACGCTTACAGCCTGCGCGGGCCAGTTTGTGCTGCTTGACTGCTACAGTCCGCACAGCTATTACAGCAAGGAAGGCTGGACCTGCTACTGGCTTCATTTTGACGGTCAGGTCGCAAGAGCCTTCTATCGACGGATCATAGAAGCCTGGGACAGTTTCCGGTTTGATCTGGACCAGTACTCACCGGCTTATATGAACCTGATGAATATCTACGAACTCTTCCGGCGCTCCAGGCCTGTCGATGAGGCGGGGATCTCCTCCAACATCACATCGATCCTGAACGCAATCCTGTCAGGCGCCCCCGGAATCGGAGAACCCGTTCCGGCCAGGGAGGGGGTCGCGTCCGCGGTTGCCTACATCAATGAAAGGTTCCGCTATCCGATCTCCCTTCAGGACCTGGCTGATCACGCCGCCATCAGCCCCTATTATTTCACACGGATCTTCCGGCGGGAAACAGGCGTTACGCCTCATCAGTATCTGGTGAACGCCAGGCTGTCAAACGCGAAGTTCCTGCTTCGGACTACGGAAGACTCCATCAAGGATATCGCGATTCAGACGGGCTGGGGGTCCGAAAGCACCTTTTGCTCCGCCTTCCGGAAAAACGCCGGGGTCACCCCTACCATGTACCGCAGGAGCAGGCTCTACGATGAGGAATCATAAAACCCCTGCCCTTTGACAAAATGAGACTGCCGCCAAGAGAAACCCTCGAAGCGGCAGTCTCTTTTCAGTCACGAGTCATATCCTGTTATGCCGTTCCCGGGCAATACCCCAGAACGGAACGATGTGGATGTTGATCCGTATTGCCGGATCGCTGAGACTGATTCAGAATCACTCAGCGTCCTTACCCATGACTTCCTTGTAGGTCTCAGGAGTGACAACCGTAGCCGGAACCGCAGTCTCCATATCCGGATCTTCGCCGGCCAGGATCTGCTCAAGAACGTTTACGGAGCCTTCGCCAACCTGCAGGGAGGAGAAGTAAGCCGCAGCCTTCATGCAGGTGCCGTCAGCACCCTTGTTGTTCCATTCATCCTTCGCCATGTATCCGCCAAGTCCGACGACACATGCGTTTCCATCCAGTCCGATGCTCTCAAGAGCGCGGCACGCACCGATCGTTCCTTCTTCGTTCGCGCCGGTCACAAGCCAGGTCGTGATCTGCGGATTCGCGGTGAAGATCGCCGCAGCAGCGGTGTTGCCCTTGTCGGTGGTTCCGTCATAGTCAGCGGTGAAGATTCTGTCTTCCGGGAAATCCGGGCACAGCTCATGCCACTTGTCAAGTTCGCCCTCCGCACGCGGCACGCAGCTGGATACGGTATCCATCGTCATGATCAGAAGACCGGTATCGTCCTTGTCAAGCAGGCCGTTGTCGATCGCATAGTTCGCGATCCACTCGCCATTGGCCGCGCCGATGTTGTAAGCATCAATTCCAACCCACGGAGCGATCTTCTCGCCATCAACTTCCAGCGCGTCGTCAGCAGCGACGATCGGGATTCCGGCTTCCTCACACTTGGTGACGGCCGCCTGGGACAGGGTCTGATCCGGGATGCAGGTCACGATACCCGCAGCATTGTTCGCGATCGCGTTGTCAATATCCTTCAGGTACTCCTCAGGGCTCATCTTGGCGTCGACGAAGATAAACTCACCGCCGTCAGCCTCAACCTTTGCCTTCGCCGCATCGCCCTCGTCGATGAACCAGGTCTGGTCACCGGCCTTGTAGATGCCGTACACGGTGCCGCCGCCGAAATCATAGCTGCTTTCCTTCTCGGTCTCGCCCGCGAACGCAGCCATGCTCATCGCCATCAGAGATGCCATCGAGAGTGCCATAACCTTCATTGCTTTGTTCTTCATTGCTTTTTCCTCCTCGTACTTGCAAATGAAAACGTGTTACTTTATTTTCCGCACCGGATCCGGTTCTGTCTCCGGTGAAGATTTCCTGCTGTGCCTTACGCCTCTTCCTGATGGCAGCGCGCCGGCTGCCTGCCGCAAGTCTCTTCCTTAACAAGTCCTGCGTGTCATGCCTTACGCATTCTTCATGGAAGCCTCGAGCAGAGCCTTCTGTCTCCTGGTCTCACGGATGTAGTCAGACGTGAGCGCGAACAGAAGCAGGGCGCCTCTGGCGACGTACTGCCAGAAGGTGTCAACGTTCACCATGATCAGGCCGGTGTTGAATGCCTGAATCAGGAGAATGCCAAGGGCGGTTCCGAACATGGATCCGACGCCGCCGGCAAAGGATGTGCCGCCCAGAATCACTGCCGTGATGGCATCAAACTCAAGGTTGACATTGGCCGCGGGCTGTCCGGCATTCATGCGGGCTGCGAAGAGCATGCCGCCCATCGCGGTGAGCATTCCGATCATGATAAAGCAGATCGTCACAATCCTCTTCGGATTCAGACCTGCCAGGCGGGCCGCCTCCGCGCTTCCGCCGATCGCGTACACGCTGCGTCCGAACCTTGTCCTGGCAAGGATAAATCCAAAGATCACAATGCAGATAATCATGACCCAGACCGGAACCGGAAGTCCGAGGATCCGGAAGGTTCCCAGCTTATTGAATGCCTGATTCGTAATCGCGACCGGTTTTCCGTCGCAGATGATATAGGCAAATCCACGGATAATCGTCTGGGAAACCAGTGTCGCGATAAAAGCTTCAATCCGGATCTGGTTCACCATCCAGGAATTGAAAAG
>CACXFW010000417.1 GCA_902767065.1 uncultured Lachnospiraceae bacterium
ACAATATCCCGGTGATCGTGATGACCGCGGACCAGAGCGCGGAGGTCGATTGCCTGAAGATCGGCGCGATCGACTTTATTCCGAAGCCCTATCCGTCTCCCGAGATTATACAGGCCCGTGTCAACCGGTGTATTGAACTGAGCGAGAAGCGGAATATCATCCAGTCTACGGAACGTGACAGCCTGACGAACCTTCTGAACCTTGATTATTTCCTCCGCTATGTCCGGATGTATGACCAGCATTATCAGGATATGAAGATGGACGCCATTGTTCTGGACGTCAATCATTTCCATATGCTGAATGAGCGGTACGGAAAGCAGTACGGCGACAGTGTGCTCGCCCGGATCGGCAAGCGCATCCGGCAGATCTCCCGGGAGGTCGGCGGCGTATGCTGCCGCCGCGGAGCGGATACCTTCTTCATTTACTGTCCTCACACGGAAGACTACGAGAGCATATTGAATAAGGCGTCGGAGGGGCTGGTTGACGAGGATGTGTCTGTAAACCGCGTCCGCCTGCGCATGGGCGTGTACAGTCAGGTTGACAAGTCGCTGCAGATTGAACGCCGCTTTGACTATGCGAAGATCGCTGCGAACACCGTAAAGAGCGGCTTCAGGAAAGCGGTCGGCATCTATGATATACAGATGCATGAGGAGGCGCTTTACAGGGAGCGCCTGCTGGAAGACTTCAAGCCCTCTCTGGAGAGCGGCCGCTTCATGGTGTATTTCCAGCCCAAGTATGATATCCGTCCCGACAAACCGGTGCTGGCCAGCGCGGAAGCGCTGGTGCGCTGGGATCATCCTGAGCTTGGCATGATCAGCCCGGGTGTGTTCATCCCCCTGCTGGAGGAGAACGGACTGATTCTGGATCTTGATCATTTCGTATGGCATGAAGCAGCGGCGAGGATCAGGAACTGGAAGGACCGCTTTGGTTATTCCGTACCGGTGTCGGTGAATGTATCGCGCATCGATATGCTGACGCCGAACCTGAAGAATATTTTCAAGGAAATCCTTGAGGAGTTCAGCCTGAGCCCGGATGATCTGATGCTTGAGATCACCGAATCGGCATACACCGGCGACTCCGATCAGGTGATTTCCACAGCCAAGGAACTGCGCGGCATGGGAATGGGCTTCCGGATCGAGATGGATGACTTTGGCACGGGCTATTCGTCTCTGGGCATGCTGTCTCATCTGCCGATCGACGCGCTGAAGCTGGATATGAGTTTCATTCGCAGTGCCTTTGGAGAAAACCGGGATGTGCGGATGATCGAACTGATTATCGACATTGCGGATTACCTGCATGTGCCGGTCGTGGCGGAGGGCGTTGAAACCAGGGAGCAGTATCTGGTTCTGAAGGCGATGGGGTGTGAATATGTGCAGGGATACTATTTCTCGAAGCCTGTCCCGCCGGAAGACTTTGACCGTTTCCTTGCAGAGCGCGCAACGATCCAGTATGAGGTGACGCCGGTAACCCGAAAGACGTATATGAGCATCTCCAAGGCGCTGACCAGTGATTTTGAGAGTATTTTCTATGTGGATGTTGTCACGGATTTCTATCTTGAATTCTATACGGGGAAGGACGGGGATCTCGAGATCCGTCCGGGCGGCGCTGATTTCTTTACCGAGGCCAGGGAAAAGATTCTTGAGAATGTGAGCAAGGACGATGCCAGGAGGGTCACGGAGGCGACCAGCAAGGCGAACCTGATTCATCTGGCGGAGCAGGAAGAAGCCATCCGGCTGACATTTACCAGAATGAAAGACGGGTTGCCGGTTCCTTACTCCCTTCAGACCATACGCACGAGAGAAAGCGATCATCATCACATTGTGATCGGAATGAGACAGGAGGAATCGATCGGATGACAATTGCAAGGAAAACCATGTTGATCACACTTACATGTGCGGTCTTAGCCATGGCGGGGTCCATTGCCATGGGAGCCGGGACACAGGAGACATTATCTGTGGAAGAAAGAGAAGGGTTTTCGATCCGGGAGATCTCTGATGACCTGTTTGACAGAATGAAAGAGGGGAATACCTACAAAGAGGACTGCATTGTTCCCCGGGAAGATCTTCGTTATCTTCTGGTTCTGCACAAGGACAAGGATGGCAATCCCCACCAGGGCGAGATGGTTGTTCACAAACTGATCGCGGAGGATGTTCTGGAAATCTTTGAGAAGCTGTATGACGCGGGCTATCCGATCGAGCGGATGGTGCTTCCGGATAACTACATGGCGGATGATGAGATCATGATGCGTGATAATAATTCCTCCAGCTTCAACTTCCGGTTTATCTCGCATACAGACAGAATCTCAAAACACGGGCTGGGAATGGCGGTAGACATCAACACGCTGTACAATCCATACCATAAAATCGTAACGAATGACGACGGCACGACGGAAGAAGTGATCGAGCCTGCGACCGGGGAAGCGTATCTGGACAGGACCAGGGACTTTGATTATAAGATCGAGAAAGGTGATCTGTGCTATACGCTTTTTATCGAAAAGGGATTCGAATGGGGAGGCGACTGGACAGACCGCAAGGACTTCCAGCATTTTGAACTGCCTTCAGAGATTACGGAGAAGTATCAGCAGCAGTATACCTCATAAGAAACAACTTTTCCGGCGGCAGATCCTGAGGACCTGCCGCAAATCCATGGTTACAGGATCGGCATCCGAACGGATATTGTCAGGAATAAACGGTTGTTTATAGAGGAGGAATACAGAGATGAGAAGTAAAAGAAAGAATCCGTTTGTAAGACTGTGCTCTGTTATGGCAGGCATTGTGCTTTTGTGTGCGGTGTATCATCCCGCATTCGCCGCTCAGGCTGAGAAACCGTCCAAATGGTGGCAAAAGACGATTGCGTATGAGATCTATGTGAAAAGCTTCAAGGATTCCGATGGAGACGGGACCGGCGATCTCAGGGGGATTCTTTCTGAACTGGATCACCTTAAAAATCTTGGAGTCGGGGCAATCTGGCTGACTCCCTGTTTTGTTTCCCCGCAGAAGGACAATGGGTATGACGTTGCCAATTATTACGATATTGACCCGGCCTATGGGAGCATGGAGGACATGGAGAACCTGATCGAGGAGGCAAAGAAGAGAAAGATCCGGATCGTGCTGGACCTTGTGTTTAACCATACATCGAATGAGAACGAATGGTTTCAGGAATCCAGGTCGGGCCGGGACAATGAAAAAAGTGACTGGTATATCTGGAAAGATCCGGGGAAGGACGGCAACGCCCCGAACAACTGGCGTAGCATTTTCGGAGGATCTGCCTGGACATATGACGAAGAGCGCGGCCAGTACTACCTCCATACGTTCCTGCCGGAGCAGCCTGATCTGAACTGGGCGAACCCGGAGGTTCGCAGAGCGCTGATCGATGTGGCAGATTTCTGGGTTGAGAAAGGCGTAGGGGGGTTTCGCCTGGATGCCATTACGTATATCCGGAAACCGGAGGATTTTTCTGACGGGAAGCCGGATGCCGGGGACGGAACGGTCGGAATTCATGCGATGACGGCAAATACAGACGGGATTCTTGACTATCTTGGCGAGTTTAAGGCTGCTGTCCAGGACGGGACAGATATTTTCACAGTCGGCGAGGCCAACGGTGTTTCTGCGGATGAGCTTCCTGAATGGGTTGGCCCGGACGGGGTTTTCGACATGGTCTTTGAGTTCAGCCATGTCAGCATCGATGTTGCTGATGAGATGAACTGGTGTAAGACGCGCTCCTGGACGCTTCCGGAGCTGAAGGCTTGTTTTACAGCCAGCCAGAAAACGACCGAGAGCACCGGCGGGTGGTATCCGGTGTTTCTTGAGAATCATGACCAGCCGCGTTCGATCAGTCATTTCCTTCCGGAAGGCGCGGACAGGGTGGCAGGCGGGAAGGCGCTTGCAACGCTTGTACTGACCATGCGCGGTACGCCGTTTATCATGGAAGGCGAAGAGCTTGGCTTTGTCAACGTCTCCTGGGATGACATCGAGGATTATCAGGACATCTCCACCAGAAACCATTATCAGTTTGCCCTTGATGAGGGCTATTCCGAAGAGGAAGCCATGGAGGGCGTGCATCATTTTGCCCGCGACAGCGCGAGAACGCCGATGCAGTGGGATCAGTCGGAAAATGCGGGCTTTACGGAAGGAACGCCCTGGCTGCCTGTGTATGAGGACTATTCTGTGTATAATGTGGATTCGGAGATGGCTGATCCAAAGTCCGTCCTGAACTGGTACCTTACCCTTTCCAGGCTGCGCGGCGAACACGAAGAACTCGTGACCGGCAGCTATGAGGAGCTGTTTCATGACGATGAACAGATCTTTGCCTATACCAGGGAGAAGGATGATAAAAAAGCCGTGATCCTGATTAATTTTTCCGCGCAGGAGGCTTCTTATGATGACGCGTGCATTGAGGGGGCCAGGTTATTGCTGAGCACGAACGAAAACAATGTAAAGGGCAGGCTGGCCCCATTTGAGGCGGCGATCTACCAGGCCGCAGCCTGAATCAGAAAACCACCGGGCCGCAGCCTGAATCAGAAAACTGCCGGGCAGCTTATGGAGGAAACACTGGGAAAGCAGTGTTTCCTCTCTTTATGAGGAATGCAGCTGATAACGTTTCCACAGTCCGGTATGATCTTGCCGGATCCATTTATCGGCGATCGTTGGCTTCCCATATCCCCAGTTCTCAGGGACATCGTGAAGGATCCTTGTGAAATCATTCTTGCGCAGCACATTTGCGGATGCGCTGTTTGCTGTCATTGTGCTTGCCGTGATCACTTTGATCTCCTTATCATGGATGAGGTACTCTGTCATCAGATGCAGGGTCTTAGTGGCAATCCCTCTGCCCCAGCAGCGCTCCAGGAGCCTGTAGCCGACACTGACCTTGCCAGGCAGAGGGCGGTAGCCGTACATCTCAGCAAGGCCGCAGAAGCTGTTTCCTTCAAAAACGCCAAGAATGAGGGATTCTTCGAGACATTCATCATACAGATGCGCGATGACAAAGTCTGTGTCAGGATACTTTTTTTCATACAGGTAGGTGGGGAGATACCGATACACGGACGGACTGTTCACAAGCTCCCGAAGACCATCCGCATCGGAGGGGGTAATCTTACGCAGGGTGATTTGTCCGCTGTGAAGGCAGGGAATATCGGAAAAAGTGTTTTTCATGTTTCTCGGTCCTTTCTGAGGATGCTGGTGGAAATGTGCCTGCAGTATATCACATTCCGGGCCACAGGCACAGGGCGGCCGGGGTGTGACCCTGTAACAACTGTAACGCTGTTCCCCGCATCTTAGCGAAGGATCTTCTGTTTTGGACTGGAATCTATGCTATAATTATTGTAACTATCCGGATGAGCTGTCCGGCGGCCAGAAGCAGCGTATCGCGATTGCCCGGACGCTTGCGATGGATCCGGAAATCATTCTGCTGGACGAACCGACCAGTGCGCTTGACCCGACGATGGTGGGAGAGGTACAGGCTGTCATCCGCAACCTGTCAACCACCGGGAAAACGATGATGATTGTCACACATGAGATGGCATTCGCACGTGCGATCTGCAACCGGGTCTTCTATATGGATGAAGGCGGAATCTATGAGGACGGAACGCCGGAGGAGATCTTCGAACATCCCAAAAGGGAGAATACACGCCGTTTTGTCCGCAGACTGAAGGTGCTGGAGCTGGATATCCGGAATAAGGATTATGATTTTCTGGGGATGGCGACTCAGATTTCGGAGTACTGCAGGAAGAACCAGATCTCGCCGAAGCTGGAGAACCGTACCCAGCTGGCATTTGAAGAACTGGTCGAGCAGCTGCTCAGGAGAACCATGGGGATTACGCGCATCCAGGTGGTTCTGGAGTACTCCGAAGCCAAGGATCAGATGACGATGATTGTCCGCTCCGGCGGTTCGAGGCTGGATGGCACGCCGGATGAGGAGAATCTTTCCATCCAGCTGATTCAGAGTGCGGTGAAAAACGTGGAAATCGGCTGGGAAGAGGGAAGCGAACTGCCGAACCGGATCGTTCTTCAGACCAGGAGTGAGGAATAGGAACCGGGAAACCGCTTCCTGAGTGAAGGAGAGGATACGGGATGAATCTGATGATCAAACGGGAGGGGGAAGACATTCTCGAATCTGAGCGGTTCAGGAAATGTGAGGGGATCGTTCATCACAAGGGAACGAATGTGGCCCGCCACTCCATGGAAGTGACAGAATACGCGCTCAATCTGTATGAGAAGGGGCATTATCCCGATACAGATGTCCGCGATCTTGTCCGGGCCTGCCTGCTCCATGATATCGGTATGTCGGACGGGGATGTCCGGGACAGCGTTTCTTTCCTGAAGGCGTATTCTCATCCCCGAAGAAGCGCTGAGATCGCAAGAGAGGAGTTCGGCGCAAATGCGGTGCAGGTCAACGCTATTCTTTATCATATGTGGCCGATCTGTGTCATCCCTCCATCCTCCCACATCGGATGGCTTCTGCTCAGGGCAGACAAGCATTGTGCCTGGGGCGATGTCGCGGGAGTGATCAAAGGCGCCACAGCATTCTTCAGAAAGGAGTGATATACTATAGCAAACGACAAAAGTGTTTTTCTTTTGTCGTTTGCTGCGCTGGATTTGCGTCGCCGAAGGCGACATATTACCGATGCAAATCC
>CACXFW010000418.1 GCA_902767065.1 uncultured Lachnospiraceae bacterium
CGGTTATAATCGGCAAGCGTTCCGCCGTAAGGATCCGTGATATCCTCGTCTGCCTGGATGTAGGAGGCGAGGGTAAAGACATTTTTCGCGTGCTCATGGTCCTTCAGAAGACGATCCATCTGGACACGGTCCATAGTCAGGATCAGTGTGCGGTCGTCGAAATCGTCCTCGGTCAGCTCTTCGCTCACATGGTTCTTCATGCTCAGGGAATGACTGACCAGAACCGCCTCTGCCTTGGGATTGATCGGCTCGGGAAAGAGGACGACGAGTCCCTTTGATGTGATCAGGATATCCTCCAGGAGAAATTCCCGCTGCAGGATCGCTTCCGCCATCGGACTTGTCGAGGTATCGCTTTCGCTGACAAAGATCAGTTTATCGTAATGCTTCATGACAGGACCACCTATACAGAAAGAATGTGGTGCCCCGCGGCTTTGATCAGGCGGTTCATTATCGCGGCACCGATCTGGGGCGTGTCAAAGGATTCGGAATAAATGACATCGACTCCGAGGTCGTCAAATTCACGAAGGATTCCGAACAGATGCTGAGAGATGGTGATTTCCTTCGCCCGGCTTCCGGCGGATCTGACAATTCCTGCATGGTAGGCCGATGCGTCTTCGTCTGCCGCGATGATGCCGCAGGTTAACCCGCGGGAAATCGCGCTGCGGGCGAGCTGATCGATCGCGGCGCGAACATGCTCCTCGCTCCCCTCGACTATGGTAAGCTCCGCCCTGGGCGCGTAATGCCGGTACTTCATGCCGGGTGCCTTCGGACGGAAAGCGGGGTCTTCGCTGTGAAGTCCGGGATCCATCTTTACTTCGCCAATCACGCTGCGGAGCATGTCAATGCTGATAAATCCCGGCCGCAGAATCATGGGAAGCGTTTCCGTGAGATCAATAATGGTGGATTCCACGCCGATCCCGACGCTTCCCCCATCGATGATCATCTCAATTCTTCCGTTCAGATCATCCCTGACATGCTGCGCGGTCGTGGGGCTCGGCCTGCCGGACGTGTTGGCGCTCGGGGCCGCGATGTACCCGCCGCCCGCCTGGATCAGGGACAGCGCGACCGGGTGATCGGGCATCCGGACGGCGACCGTATCCAGTCCTCCCGTAACAGAGGATGGAACCAGACTGCTTCTGTCAAGAATCATCGTCAGCGGACCGGGCCAGAAGGCATGAGCCAGAACCAGCGCCTTCCTGGGTACGGTGCGGACGATCGGATCCAGACTGTCCAGGCGGTGGATGTGAACGATCAGCGGATTGTCGGACGGCCTGCCCTTGGCGCTGTAGATCTTCGCTGAAGCCTCCGGATCCAGCGCATTTGCCCCAAGTCCGTATACGGTTTCGGTGGGAAACGCGACGAGCCCTCCGCTTTGGAGGATCCTGCCTGCTTCTTCCATGAGACCGTCATCGATTCCATCCCTCATGTCAGCCCAAATCGTGTTCATAGTAAGTCTCCCTGGCCGGAATGGCTTCGGCATTTCCTGAGGATCCGTAGATGAATTACCCATTCGTGATTATATCACGGGGCATTTCTTCTGTGAAGACAACGGCAGTCATAACATTGTTGATGCATTTTTTTCAGATTGTGATATACTGGCTTAAATTGATTCGTGTATCTATTCAGTCCTTCGCCTGGAGCGCAGAATGTTTGGTGCCGTGGGGGTTCTGAACAGTTACGATTATTATTAGGGAGGACTGTCTGTTATGGGAGAGGAATTGAGAACACCGGAAACCGAAGCGAACGTACTGGAGGCTGCTGCGTCTGGCAGCGCTGAGGCGGCCGTGTCTGCGGCGGCGGAAAGCGTCGAGGCTTCGAAGAGTGCGGCGGAGGAAACTGCCGAGACTGCAAAGAGCGCAGCCGGGGCAGGCTCTGAGGAAGCGGCGCCTGAGGCGGGGAAGAGTGCTGAGGAAGCGGCGCCTGAGGCAAAGGAGCACGCGGAGGAAGCAGCTCCCGCGCAGGAAGAGCCGAAGGCAGCGGAGCAGCCGGCTGAATCCATGGCGGACTATGAGGCGGAGATTGATGCGTCCCTGCGCAGATATGAGCGCGGCGAGAAGGTGAAATGCACGGTTGTGAGTGTCGACATGGATAAGATCATGGTCGAGCTGGGTTCCACGACGGGCATTATCCGCAAGCAGGACGCAAGCGACGATCCGGCATTTAACCTGCAGGAGAATGTGAAGCCGGGCGATGAGGTGGAAGCTTCCGTCGTACGTCCGGATGACGGGCACGGCAATGTCGTGCTGTCCATGAAGGCTGCTTCTTCGGAGCGTGCGTGGGACAGGCTGACAAGCCTGCTTTCCTCGAAGGAGCCGGTTACGGTGAAGATCAGTGCCGTGACGAAATCCGGCGTGACCACAACGCTGGAAGGCGTGCGTGCATTTATTCCGGCTTCGAAGCTGAGCCTTGGCTTTGTGTCCGAGGATGACCTGAAGGACTGGGTCGGCAAGAGCGTGGACGTACGTGTCATCACGGCTCAGAAGGATGGGAAAAAGCTGGTCCTGTCCGCGAAGGAGCTTCTGCGTGAACAGGAAGCCGCTCAGCGCAAGGAAGCGGCAGCCCTTGTGAAGGTCGGGCTGGTGACGGAAGGAACCGTCGAGACGTTGAAGGACTACGGCGCATTTATCAATCTGGGCAAGGGCGTTACGGGGCTTCTCCATGTATCCCAGATCAGCCAGAAGAGGATCAAGACTCCGTCGGAGGTTCTGAAGGAAGGCGAGAAGGTCAAGGTCAAGGTGATTAAGGTTGCGGACGGCAGAATCAGCCTGAGCATGAAGGTGCTGGAGGACGCTGCTCCGGCAGAGGAGAAGGAAGAGAAGATCAGCTTCAAGCTTCCCAAGAGCGAAGCGATCGGAACCGGCCTCGGCGATCTGCTGAAGGGACTGAAGCTGTAAATAAAGATCCGAACCGGTTTGCCGGCGTGAAGCACATGCCGGCGGCTTCGGCTCAGTTTCGCGTTCTGAAAAGCGGAG
>CACXFW010000419.1 GCA_902767065.1 uncultured Lachnospiraceae bacterium
CACGCCTTCCTTCACCTTCGGCGTGATGATCCCGGGGAGGTTCCCGAGCATTTTCTCATAATACGAGGCAATCTCCGTACGCCTTGCGTTGAATCTGTCCAGATGCTTCAGCTTGATATCCAGGACGCGGGTCTGAATCGCGTCGAGCCTTGAATTATACGCGATCAGATAATTGTAGTACTTATAGGGATTGTAAAGAGCGTCTCCTGAGACCGCTCCCTCCAGGTCGTCCCCCGTTCCGAACAGGAACTGCCTTGCCTTCGCCCCGTTCTGTCCGCCGCCATGTTCCTTGTAGGCGCGGCAGATCGTCGCCAGCCTGTCGTCGTTCGTGGTAATCATGCCACCGTCGCCGAAGGCTCCCAGATTCTTCGTCGGGAAGAACGAAAAGCATCCCATGTCCCCCCAGGCGCCTGCCTTCCGGTTTCCGATGGAAGAACCGACAGCCTGGCAGGCGTCCTCAATCACGGAAAGATGATTCTTTTCCGCAGTATCAAGAATCGCGCTCATATCAGCCGGCTGCCCGAAGATATGCACGGGCAGAATCGCTTTCGTCCTGTCCGTGATCTTCTCCTCGATCTTTGCAGGATCCAGGTTGTAGGACACCTCATCGATATCTGTAAAGACCGGCACCGCCCCTGTCATCGCGACCGCTTCCGCCGTCGCGAAGAAAGAAAACGGAGTCGTGATCACCTCATCCCCGGCGCCGATCCCCAGCGCCCGCAGGGCGATCACCAGCGCGTCCGTCCCGCTGTTCAGCGAAACCGCGTGCTTCACGCCGATATATTCCGCAAAATGCGCCTCAAAGTCCGCAACCGCCTTTGAGCCGATGTACGCGCCGCTCCTCATCTGCGCGCATACCGCTTCTTCCACTTCCTCCCGGATCAGCTCATACTGTCTGGTCAGGTCAAGAATCTTTACCGTCATCACTACCTCCCAAGGCTGAACAATATAACGCCAAACACGATGATCAGGTTTCCGATCACTTTTCTCTTCGTCACGTTCTCCCCCAGCAGAAGCCTGCTGAGAACCATGATATACAGATAGGTAAGGGATTCCAGGGCGGAGCCGTACTTGAACGGAACCCCCCTGTATCCAATCATAGTAAGGATCATACAGAATGCCGTCAACCCGTATCCCGCGATCACATAGAAATTCAGGTATTCCCTGATCACGGAATCCCGGGGAATACCCGCGCTCTTCTTCAGCAGAATCTGGGAGAAGGAAGACAGGATTCCGGAGATGATCATGATGAGATAATACTTAGTCATCCGCCGCCACCACCCATATGCCGAATACGATTGCTCCCGCGCCCAGGATGTTCAGGACATTGACGGACTCATGGAACAGAAGGACCGACCAGAACAGATTCAGGATCAGCACAAACCCCTTGCTGGACATCGCCGTCACCAGAGGGAAATGTTTCAGAACCTGCTGCCAGATCAGCGCGTAGACCCCCAGGAAGACCACTTCCAGGCCAAGGAACAGAACGATATTCAGGACCGAGCTCTGTCCCGCCGCCAGCTTTGAGCAGATCGCGACAAAGGAGTACACAAAGAAAGCACCATACAGAAGAAGGTACTTTCTGATCCCCGGCTTTTCCGGTTTTGCTTCCTGCTTCTTACCGGTATCATCCATGAAGCTCTTTCACCTCGTCCACAAGAAATACGGGCCGCTTCCTCGCGGCGTCATAAGCCCGCCACAGATACTCCGCGATGATCCCCAGCGAGATATTCGTAATTCCAAACCCGACTGCGATGATACTCGCCAGCGTCGAGTAGCCGATCGGAACGGAGGGATTCAGCAGCCGGTTGATGACCGTGCCGACGCCCAGGAGGATCCCCAGGATGAACATCACCACGCCGACGATGCTCACCATCCGGATCGGCATGAAGGAAAACGCGACAAAAGAATCAATGAACAGCTTGATCTTCTTCGACAGCGTCCACTTCGATGTCCCGGACGCGCGCTCCTTAAAGTCAAGAGAAATGGTGGCGTGCCGGAATCCCGCGTCCATGATCTGGAGCATGATGGAGGAATTCGACTCCACGTTTTCGTTCAGGTACTGTTTGATCTTCCCGTTGAAAACAATGACGCTCGTCCCTCCGGAGGAATAGTTCTTCACCGCGTACTTCTGCATAAGCTTTGAGTACATCCTGGAGAAGAGACGGTTTCCCCTCGACACATTCACCGTCTTCTTGTCGACATACACCGCGTCATACCCTGAAGCGATCAGCTCATAAGACATCGGTACGAGTTCAAACGGCTCCTGCAGGTCGCTTCCCAGCCAGGTACAGATCTCATATCCCGCGTTCCTCACGCCGGCCCGGATCGCGGCATGCGAGCCATAGTTCTTTGAGAGCTTCACGAGCTTCACCCCGGACGGGTGCCGGAACGGATACTGCTCGAGAAGGGAAACCGAATTGTCCGTAGAGCCGTCGTCGACAAAGACCAGCTCCACGGGAAACGGCAGAGAAGCGATACGCTCATCCATCGTGCTGCAGCAGAGTTCCATCCCCTCCTCCTCATTCAGGAACGGGATGATGATGGAAATCCCCGCAGGCTCTCCCAGATTATTCTTCGTATTCAAAGCGTACTTCCTCTCCGTCCATGACGACCTTTCCGATTACCCTTGCCGGGACGCCGGCGGCAATCGAGTAATCCGGAATGTCCCGGTTGACAAAACTGTGCGCCCCGATGACACAGTGATTTCCGATCCGCACATTGCACCCGATCATGCTCATCGTTCCGATCACGCAGCAGTCGCCGATGCTGACCGGTCCCGTGACAAAGGGGCTGGTTCCGCCGGACACATAGTGCTTCGTGGAATCATGTGTATAGATCATAACACCTGCGTCAATACTGACAAAATTTCCGATCTTCAGAGGGGCGCTGCTCCCTTCGAGGATGGTATAGGGGCCCACCCAGACATGGTCGCCGATCTCGACATCCCCCATCACGACACTTGTGTCATAGACGGAAGAATCCTTCCCGCAGTTCAGGTATGCTCCCTTATCAAACCGGTTGAAGATCAGCTCCCCGCTCGGAAGCACCCGGTTGTATTTCTCCCTCATCTCATCCCGCAGGAGTTCCATATGCCGGTCGAACAGCGCCCGGAATTCCTCCTCTGTCATACCTGTCCTTCCTTCCGGAACAGATCCTCTCCGTTCTCCCTGTACCAGTCAAGCGTCAGCCGGATTCCCTCCGCAAAATCTACTTGCGGCGTAAAGCCAAGCAGCTTCCTGGCTCTTTGCGAATCCGCGCACAGCTTTCTCACGTCGCTGGTCCTTGCCGGCCTGTGTTCCCACTCTCCGTCATATCCGTAATAATCGCAGATGCCCTTCAGGAGATCATTGATGGAGATGTCCTTCCCGGAACCCAGGTTGATGATCTTTCCCCTGGACTCTTCCTTCTCATACGCAAGGAGAAATGCCCTGACCGTGTCCTTCACATAGATAAAGTCCCTGGTCTGCTCTCCATCGCCCTCCACGACCGGCATGCCTCCCTCACGAATCCGCCTTGCCGTCGCCGGTATGATCCCGGCGAGGGATCCGACCGCGTTCTGGCGGGGACCGTAGTTGTTGAACGGACGAATGATCGAAATATCCAGCCCCAGAACCTTGTAGAAGCTGTGCACCATCAGGTCTGCGGCAGCCTTTCCCGCCGCATAGGGAGTCGTCGGATCCGTCGGGTGGTTCTCATCCATCGGGGAATACTGCGCCGTGCCGTACGCCTCCGACGAAGAGGTATGAATCAGCGTCTGGTACGCGCCGACCTTCAGAAGCTTGAGGAGCGTATCCGCGATCTGCACATTCACCATATAGGCGTCAAACGGGTTGAAGAAAGAATAATTCAGGGGAATCGTCGCCATGTTGTAGACAACCTGAATCTTCTCCTTCTCCATGACCGCCTGCAGCACGCCGAAGTTCCTCGCGTCGTCCCGGTACAGGACAAAGTTCTCATGGGAAAGCGCATCCTTTATGTTCTCCATCTTCCCCAGGAAGAAATTATCCACACAGACAACCTTCCCCGCGCCGGCCAGCAGCAGTTCATCGCACAGATGGCTGCCTATGAATCCCGCCCCTCCGGTAACCAGTACATTTTTCCCTTTGATTGAAGCCATTCTGTTTCCCCTTATTCAGGTATTCCCCTCACGTCAGTTGTTCTGCACGCCATCGATCGTCCTGCGGATCGTCCGGATGACATATTCCTGGTCATCCTCCGTCATCTGAACATAGAGCGGAAGCGTAATGGACAGATGGTCGCACGCGTACGCGTTCGGATAATCCTCCGGCACATACCCGAAGCGGTTTCGATAATAAC
>CACXFW010000420.1 GCA_902767065.1 uncultured Lachnospiraceae bacterium
CTGCAGCAGCAGGAGGTGATATCGCTTTTAAGGGCCCTGCCTTCCCGAAATGTCATCTCTTTGCATTCCAAGCAAGCAGTAAGCAGTTAGCAGTTAGCAGTTAGCAGTTAGCAGCAAAGACACGCCAAACAAACAGTAAGCAGCGAAAACACGCCAAACAAACAGTAAGCAGCGAAGACACGCCAAACAAACAGTAAGCAGCGAAGAAGCGGAGCCTTGCCGGCTCCGCTTCTCTTTTTACTTCCTTCCGGATTCAAAATTGCTGATCAATGGTCTGGACACACCGATCGCGCATCTCCTTTATCTGTCCAGAAGCCGCATACATCAAGGAGCCTGTAAAAAGGCTCCGGTTTTCGTCTCACTCCTCTACCGTGTAATACGAATAGAAATCATCCGGTTCAAGAACTGTGCAGGTCTTCTTTAGCCTAACCCCAGGTCTTGCTTTGAAAGTTGCCGTAAATGTCACCTTGCCAGCCGCTTTCAAAGAGCAGCGCAATCTGCAGCCAGCGTTATCTTACCGCGACCTGAACACAGGGGGGTAACACAGGGGGGTAACACAGGGGGGCGGGAACACAGGCATTTGAGTTTTCGGAGATCCTGTCCCTGTGTCACCTGTGTTATGGCAGAACCGGAGACTGACTTCAACGGAGTTACTTCACCACCCGCTCGATCCTGCATGTGTGGGTCTTCTCCTTCTCATCGTAGTTGATCCCCACCAGCAGCAGGTTCCCCCGGTAGTGGGACAGGGAGTCGAAGTATTGTTTATCCCTGATCTGCGCCAGCCCGCTCTCCGCGCTGCTGCTTTGCTTCAGCTCAATGACCATGGCGGGTTCTCCATCCATGAAGGGCAGGAACACTACATCGGCAAAGCCTTTGCCACTGGTCATCTCCCTGATTACCGTGTACCTGTTAAGCGCATAGATATAAGCCAGATAGATGGCGCTCTGCAACGCATCCTCATTATTGTATGAACGGTTACTGGTCACATGGATGTGGGAAATGTCCAGTGCGGCGGCTACCGCTGCCTCGTCCCCCTCCCGGGTCCGGCTCAGCAGTTCTTTAGAGTCCTGGATGAGTCTGTTTGTGATCTTGTAGTCCTGATCCCCTTCTATAGCATTGAACCACTCCTGACGCACTTCCCTGTTAGGGATGCGGCAGGTACTGTCTTCCTGATTATATGCCAGATAGCCAACATGGATCAGGTAAGTGAACACATCGTTCCTGCTTGTAAAGGATGTCATGGTGTTCAGATATCCTGTCACATTCACGTCCACGGACTCACCGGCCAGCATCCGCACTACCGCATCCCTCGTGCCTTCAAAATTCTGCCTGAGACGATCGGAGATCACCTCATAAGTCGAAGTTCTGCCCCAGTAACTGCCGAACGTTTTTCTGATCGCAGACTTGACCACAGATTCCGGATTGTAAATCTCCCAGCCATGCTGCCGGTACCCATCGTACCACCTCCGGCATTCCTGATAGTCGATCCCCTGCCTGACGCAAACCGCTTTCACCTCTTCCCCGGTAAACCCGACGAATTCTGCCAGTTCCATGGCATCCAGGATAGTATACTCCTCGAAATTATTCAGCTTGGATTGGATCTTGTCCCGTACCACAGGCAGGATCCCCGTGAGATATGCCAGTGAGATGGCCGGACGCAGGGTGTCGCTCTTGAAAAGTCCGTTCAGAAAAGAAAGATACTCATTGAAAAGATCCTGGCTAACCTGTTCCCGCACCAGCACATCGTACTCGTCAATCAAAATGATGAAGGTCTCACCGGTGGAGTTGTAAACCTTGAGGATACAGCGTGCCAAGGAATCCTTCTCGCGCAGATTTACCCGGGGGAACGCGTCGTTCAACTCCTCCCGGATCTCGTATGTGAGTTCCTTCAGTATATCCTCCTTTTTGTCTATCATCTGATACTCGCTGTTCATGTCGATCTTGATGACATTGTATCTGTTCATTTTTTGTCCGAAAACCGGCGTCCCTGCAATCTTGTATTGTGAGAACAGCTTCGCCGAATCACAGCCTTTTGAGTAGTAGGCCGCAAGCATATTCCCTGCGATCGTCTTGCCGAACCGGCGCGGGCGGGAGACGCAGACGTACTTGTTCCCCTTATCAATGAAGCGGTCTGTGACCTCAAGCATCATGGTCTTGTCCACATAGATATCTCCGGACACCATGCTTTTGAAATTCTCGTTCCCTGGATTCAGATAGATTCCCATGCCAACCTCACGAAACCAAACTGTGCTTTTCCCATAGCAAAGCTTTTGTCAGGGATGCCGGGCTCGCAGAAGGAGAAGATACGCTATTGCGCCGGCAGATCATTCCACAATGCTGCAACCCTGATGATAGAAGCCGCAGTTTCTTTCCGGGTCATTCTTCACTCTGGAGGCCGCAATCTTGGCGAATTCAAACCGTTCTTCAATATTCTCCGCCTGCCGCGCATCAGGAAAGATGCCGAATCTGATGCTGAATCTGTCCGCGATCCCTTCCCCGGAAAACACATCGCACAGGAATCTGTTGATCAGCTGCTCATAGTTATTCTGATGCGGACAGTACAGCAGGAATGTGTCGTCTTTTTCTCTGCAGCTGATACCGCCGGTCCCGCGTGCGAGTTTTTTCATGCCCGCGCTTATGCTGCGCAGCACCTTATCACCAAATTGCCGCCCATATTGTTTGTTGACAGAATGGAACCTGTTCACATCACAGGCCACAGCGTCTAAAACAGTCTCTTTGTACAGATGATCCAGCCTGCTGACATACCGGAAGAAATAATCCTTATTCAGCAGTCCTGTGAATTTATCACGCTCCGTGTAATAGATCAGCTCACGGTCTTCAGACAGTTCAATGCATTTGGAGATCCGCGCCTTGACAATCTCAATGTCCGGAAACGGCTTCCGGATGAAATCCATTGCACCGATTCTCAGGCAGTCCAGTTCCGCATCCTGATCAACCGTCAGGATGATTACCGGGATGGACATCAGTTCCTCATCAATCTGCATCCGGGCGATTACCTCCCGTCCACTCATGTTCGGCATCTGCAGATCAAGAAGAACGAGATCTGTCGTTTCTTTGTGACTGCGCAGTTTATTCATGGCTTCGACACCATCCGAAGCATAGGAAATGTCATAGTCTTCCGCGAGAAGGTCACCCAGGATCTCACGGTTCATTTCAAGATCATCAACGATCAGAATGTGCTTCCGGGCGTGTATCGCCGGTATGTAATCCGAACCTACTTCGCTGTCAGGGTTATCATCTTTTTTCAGTATGGTCTCCTTCAGATACTGTTTTCTCAGGTACATGGCTTTGTCGGCGTCTTCGGCAACATTCAGAAGGGAACGATGCTTATCCTTGTCGTATTCTGCCATGCCGGCAGATACGGTTTCACCCAGTCTGATCTTTGAGTGGTCTGCCGGAATCAGATTGATCTGGTTCATCAGTTCCTTCCGGTCACAGTAATCTTCTCCGGAAAGAATAACAACGAACTCATCTCCTCCGACCCGGAAAACCGGGCTGCGGCCGAAGATAGTACAGATCTTTTTGCAGGCCTCTCTGATGCAGGCATCGCCTTCCTTATGGCCATACAGATCGTTGACTTTTTTCAGATCATTGATATCACAGACCACTACCGCAAAAGGCTCCTGTTCTCCATTCTCAATTGCAGTATTGATCCTGCTCTCCCACTGAACGTATCCGTTTTTATTGTTGATACCTGTGAGAGAATCGATATCTGCCATCCTCCTGGCTGCAGAAAGATTCTGTGCGGACTCCTTCTGCTCCGTGATGTCTATAAAAACACCGACGTAGGTTACAGGAGAACCATCAGGACGACGTGTTGGCTTGCCGACAGCCCGATACCAGCGATATCCTCTGTTTTTTGTCAGCAGACGGTATTCTACGTCATAGGTCTTCTGTCCTGTATAGTCGGAGATCGTTTCGTTATACTCATTCAGCACACGATCTTTGTCCTCGGGATGCAGCAGGCCGGACCAGGACTCCAGTACGTCAGGAAAATCATCCGTTCCATGGTACCCGAGCATTCTTCGGAATTCGTCGCTCCAGTTGACCCGGACCATCACGCCCGCCTCATCAAAATCCATTGTCCATTTGCCCGATCCGAGCATTTCATGAATCGTATCGAGAGACGCGGCTTCATTTTGCAATGCAACGTACAGAGCATCATGTTCCTTCTGCTGGGTTATATCTATCGTCACGCCTCTGTACTGCACCGGCCTGCCTTCAGGATCCCGGGACAAGATGCCCATGCTGCGATACCACCGGACCGATCCGTCCTTTCTGTAAAAGCGGAACTCATGACCCGTTGTACTCATGACGGTTTCATCAAAAGCGCCGGCATTCAGATCACTGAACAGGTCATCCCTGTCTTCCGGATAAACGCCGCGGACAAATGATTCTATTTCATCCGGGAAATCACTTTTGTCACGATAACCCATCAGCCTGCGAAAGCCATCCCCCCATTGCACAGATGCCACGGAACCATCCGGCGCATAGTGAATGACCCAGCTTCCCGCCTTTGTAAGATCGGTAAGAAGGCGGATCGTTGCGGCCTGCTCTTCTATGCGCATGTCCTTTTCATGGTTAATCAGGCTCATAATGGAGTCCCTTCCTCCAGATCTTACTATCCACCGGCTTTGGGAGGGTGGACGTTTACGGAAAAATGTCCATAGCCAGGATCTGCAAGGCTGCTTCTTCCCGGTCAGCCTCCGATCAGGGTAATGCGTCCCTGAGGTTTTGCATAAGTCTCCGGGATCGTTCCTTCCATCTCTGTCTGCATATAGTTCGTCAGTGCCTCAGTATCAAGGTACCCGGCATAGACCTTTGTTTCAGCACCTGCCTGCGCAAGGCAATAATAGGTATCGCCTCCGGTAGCAATGAAATCAATGGTCGCAATGGTATAGGTTGCTTCCGGATCAAAGGGTTTTCCCCCTACTTCAGTGATCGTGACCCTGGAGCCAGGTGCAGCCGGCGCGAAATACGAAGAGCCGGGGTAAAGCGCTCCTTTCTGATAAGGCACTGTCATATCCAGTGTATACTGAATCTGTGAGACCTGAGGGAAGGAACCATTTTCCTTTGGTGACAATTGTGTTGCTGCCTCCAGTGCCTCCAGAAGCACCGCTCCGGTTACCTTAATGGTACAGATCTGGTTGTTGAACGGAAAC
>CACXFW010000421.1 GCA_902767065.1 uncultured Lachnospiraceae bacterium
ACCTGCTGACCCTCATTACCTGATCTGGTTAATGCCAGCGTAGGGAAGCAACGTAGAGTTGTAGTGATTGAGAGAGTACCCTGAGAAGGGTACTCTTTTTTCGGTTCAGCACCTCCTGTGAACAGGACCGTGATCCGGTTTATGAGGGGCAGTCTGCTTCTGCCGGACGGATCCGGGAAATTCCGGGGGTGATCCGCCCTTTTGCGGATGAAACGCAGCAAAGTCAGTGTTACAGGTCAGTACAGTTATGACAGGAGAGAAAAATATGGAAGCAAGTGTGGCAATTCAGAGCCTGCCGCTTGTGCAGGAGGATGACGAGCTGTGCCGGATTGTGGATGAAGTGATCGCCTATATCGCACAGACCGGATACAACTATTATGTCGGTCCCTTTGAGACAACCATTGAAGGTCCGTATGATGAGCTGATGGATATCGTGAAGGAATGCCAGCACATCGCGATTCGTGCAGGGGCACCTTCCGTTGCAGCCTATGTCAAGATTTCCTATAAGCCGGAGGGTGAGGTTCTTTCCATTGAAAAAAAGATCGGGAAATATCACGTTTAACCTGCCCGCGGCAGTCGCGTTGATCCTGCTCATCGCGCTCTGGGCGATAGTTGGCCGGAGTGGAGTGGTTCCGTCCTATATGCTTCCTTCTCCGGGCGTGGTTGTAAAGGCTTTCATTGATGACTTCCCGAACCTGATGCATCATGCCGCAACAACGCTGCAGGAAGCGGCATGGGGATTGCTGGCAGGGATCCTTCTGGCAATGGTTATGGCGACGGTCATGGACCGGTTTCTGGTACTGGACCGGGCGCTCTATCCTCTGATGATCATCAGCCAGACGATCCCGACGATCGCGATCGCCCCGCTTCTGGTCCTGTGGATGGGATTCGGAATGGCGCCGAAGATCACGCTTGTGGTGATCACGACGTTTTTTCCGATCGCGGTGGGACTTCTGGACGGATACCGCAGCGTAGACCAGGACGCGGTTGATCTGATGCGTTCGATGGGAGCGAGCCGGATGCAGATTTTCCGGCATCTCAAGTTTCCGGCGGCTCTGTCTTCTTTTTTCTCCGGACTGAAGATTTCCGCATCCTATGCGGTCGTGGGCGCGGTAATCTCCGAATGGCTCGGAGGATTTGAGGGACTTGGCGTTTACATGACAAGAGTAAAAAAGGCCTATTCATTTGACAAGATGTTTGCGGTCATTTTCCTGATTGTCCTGATCAGCCTGATTCTGATGGCGCTGGTATCAATCCTGGGCAATCTGACGATGCCGTGGCGCCGGGCAGGACAGACGCAGGCAGAATCTTTCATCCTTGGAAAGGGGGATCAACATGAGAAATAAATCCGGAGCGATAAGTACAATGGCAGCTTTCGTTTTGACAGGAGCGGCTCTGGCCGGGTTTGCGATGTGCGCAAATGCGGAGGACCTGACTAAGATCACTTTCTGCCTGGACTGGACGCCGAATACCAATCATACCGGACTCTACGCGGCAAAAGCGCTGGGGTATTATGAAGAAGCCGGGCTGGATGTGGAGTTTGTGCAGCCGCCGGAAAATGGCGCGGTGCTTATGTGTGCCGCAGGCCAGGCGCAGTTTGCGGCAGACGCGCAGGATACGATGGCGGCCGCGCTGGATCAGGAGGATCCTCTTGGGATTACGGCAGTAGCGGCGATCGTCCAGCATAACACATCGGGGATTCTTTCCCGCGCAGGGGATGGGATTGATTCTCCGAAGGGCCTGGAGGGAAAGGTTTATTCCACCTGGGAATCCCCGATTGAACTGGCAATGATCGAGTATGTGATGGGGCAGGACGGGGGAGATTTCTCCACAGTGAAGCTGATTCCGAATGATATCACGGATGAACCGGCGGCTTTGGCTGCGAACCAGACGGACGCTGTCTGGGTCTTCTATGGCTGGAGCGGCATCAACGCACAGGTCGAGGGAGTGGATTGTGATTACTGGAGTTTTCGCGACATCAGTCCGGAACTTGATTACTATACGCCGGTGATTCTGGCAAACAATGATTTTCTTATGGAGTCTCCGGATACGGCGAAAGCGTTTCTCGCTGCGACAAAGAAGGGCTATGAGTATGCGGCAGAGCATCCTCAGGAAGCGGCTGACATGCTGATCGAAGGGGATTCGACCGGCTCGCTGGAAGGCGCGCGGGATCTGGTTCTGGCAAGCCAGGAATGGATATCGGAGCGTTATGTCGATGACGCAGATGAGTGGGGCGTTTTTGAGGAAGACCGGTGGAATTCGTTTTACGGATGGCTTTCGGACAATCACCTGACGAAGCATGACCTGACGGGGAAGGGCTTCTCGAACGATTACCTGCCGTAACCGGCATGATCCGTTCTTTTCCCGCTGCCTGTCATCCATTGACTGCAGCGGTGCGGTGCGAAATACTGATATAGAGTGAGGCGAAAATTGGAAAACGTCCTGGAAGCAAAAGGGATTACACAGGAATATGATGGCAGGGTGATTATTCAGGATGTCAGCATTCATCTGGAGCGAAGAGAGCTGATCTGCCTTCTGGGGCTGAGCGGGTCCGGCAAAACGACTCTGTTTCACGTCCTTTCCGGATTGAAACGGCCGCGGGAAGGCCACGTCTTTCTGGACGGAAAGGAGATCACAGGCCAGCCGGGCTCTGTCAGCTACATGCTGCAGAAGGATCTGCTTCTGCAGCACAAGAAAGTGATTGACAATGTCTCGCTTCCGCTTGTACTGAAGGGAATCCCGAAGAAGGAGGCCAGGAAGATTGCTGATCCTTTGTTCTCCGGATTCGGACTGGAAGGCACGCAGAATCAGTACCCAAGCCAGCTGTCCGGAGGCATGAGGCAGAGGGCGGCATTTCTTCGCACCTGCCTTTGTGCGCAGGGCGGGAGCGCTCTATGGGACACAGCCTCCAAGGGAGGGGGAGAGCAGGCCGTGCACGGAACCGCCCTTCTGGACGAACCGTTTTCCGCTCTGGATACGATCACGAAAGGCCAGATCCATACATGGTTCCTGGATATGATGAAGAAGATTGATCTGTCCGTGATCTTTGTTACCCATGATATTGATGAGGCACTCATTCTCTCCGACAGGATTTATATCCTGACCGGAAAGCCGGGCAGGATTACGCATGAAATCCGGATCCTTCCGGAGAGGTCTGAAAGAGGAGAGTTTAACCTGACAGAAGAATTTCTGGAGTATAAGCGCCGCATTCTCAGCGTTCTGCAGCCGGAAGAGTGACAGGTCACACCCGCGGCCAGCTTCAAGACGGACACAGGGATCCTGAGTGTAGACTTTTGGGGGGTCGAAACGAAGGATCCCTGTGTCTTAAGCAGGAGTCTGGCCGGGGTGTGATCTGTAACCCGGAAGGCAGACATAAGGAAATGGTAATTATTCAGCACCTCCTGGAATTGCTCATGATCCAGTCAGATAAGCTTGCTTATCTGACGGATCTGAGCGGTTCCAGGG
>CACXFW010000422.1 GCA_902767065.1 uncultured Lachnospiraceae bacterium
GCCTGATCTGAGCTTTGTACTGCCGCTTACAGGCAAGCCTGACGCGTCAGATACAAAGACTCAGATCGGCCGTGAATAGTAACGATCTGCTCACAAAGACTACACAACTGTACCTTGCGGTTTCAGCCTGCCGTGAGTATAATTTCGGTAGAAGGAGGTATCAATCAATGGAAATGAACAGTATTTCTCAGGCTCAGAGAGCTGAGCGCCTGAAAGCGGTTGTGAATCCGGACAGTATCATCTCTCTTCGCGCTTATAACCTGATTCTGACCGGAACGGTCCTGTATGGCCTGGTGATCAATGCGCTTCTGTGCAGGGAGTCGGTGGTAGAGTTCCTGTCATCCAAAGTGAATCCGGTCGTTTTTTTCATTGGTTATTTTGTATGCGTAATCGCGGGGATCGTGATCTCACAGAAGTCATCCAAACCCGCCATCAGCTTTCTCGGATATAACCTGATCGTCGTTCCGGTCGGCCTTGTGGTGGCACAGGCAGTCATCCTGGGCGGATACAGTCCGTCGGTGGTCTGGCATTCGGTCATCACAACTGCCGGGGTCACAGTAATTATGGTTGCGGCCGGGCTGCTGTTTCCGCAGTTTTTCGCGAAGATCGGATCGATTCTGTTTTTCGGCCTGATCGGCGTGCTCTTCGGATTTCTGATCTCCATCTTTCTTCCGGGCGTCAATATGGCGTTAACGATTCTCGCGGCAGGACTGTTTTCCCTGTATATCGGGTATGATGTGTATCGTTCCCAGCAGTTCCCTCGCACGGTGGATAACGCAATTGACTGCGCGATTGATATCTATCTGGATATCATCAACCTGTTTCTGCGCCTTCTCAGGATCTTCGGGAAGTCGAACGACTGATCGTCCGGTGAGTAAACTCCCCGTCCTGATTTTGTGAGAATTCATGGGGTGCTGAATCGTTACAGGTAATGAAGGATGCCATCCGGCATCCTTCTTTGTTCTTATGATGAATCCTGAACGGCGCTGTGTCAGGTCCGGTCGGCCGCGATGGAGCAGATGCCTGTTATGGCTGCGTACACTGCCATATACCAGAGCGGGAGATTCCCGTGGATCGCCTTCAGATACAGGTAAGGCGGCAGAAGCATCTGCAGCGGTTCCAGGATGGTCAGATCCACAAAGACCGGCGTCAGGAAGAGGCAGGCGCTGATCAGGATCGGGATGGAGGAGGCGATGAAGTCTTTCCTTCGCAGCAGGAGGCGGAGCAGGTTGGAAAAACCGGCCACCTGGAGTACCAGAAGCAAAAGAGCGGGGATCTCCATGGAAATCCGGGTAAAGCTTCCTCCGACGAACAGGGCCGCGAACACCACAAGCGCGATATCCATCAGCGGGATCAGGAGATAAAAATAATGGAATACCGGGTGGATGTGGGACGGAATCCAGACAAACCGCCCCATGAGGCAGTCTTCTGTCAGATACAGGACCGCCGCGAACCCGGTCAGTGTGAGAAGCACCGCAAGCAGCCCGCGCATCGGGGAGGCGATGTAACGGTCGATCTCATCATCCGCAACGGGAGTTCCATCAAGATATTCCAGGTCAAAGAAATCATAGTCCGCCTGATATTCGGAAAGCTTTTCTTCGACAAACCTGTCCCGCTCCTCATTGCTCATCGAGCCGACTTCCGGGTGGATCTTCAGCCATGTCTTCAGGACGGCTTCCTCCAGGGACGGATACAGCTTACCAAATAACTGCTCCCTGGTCAGCTTGGAGACAACGTCATTCGTTGCGGCAAAGCTCTGAATGGCGTGATTCTTCATCTCCTGAGGAGCGGTGTCGGACCCCAGCAAGGATCCCAGAAGAACCAGCGCACCCGCAGACAGATTCTTGGTTTCCTGCGAACCGTAAGCGGTAAACAGGGCGTTCAGGTCTTCGGGGAGAAGGAACCCAATGCGCGCCTGCCCGGAGGCTACGGCGTGAAGAAGTTCTTCCTTATCCGCGCAGGAAATGTAGCGCACCGCGGACGAGCTGCCTTCCACCAGAGAATGAATCAGCTGCCGGGAAGCTTCATCCTCCGCGTCAGAGGGCGCAACCGCTGCAGTCACGAGGCTGGAGGATTCCTGCGAAAGACGGCCGACCCCGAACACCAGGATGGGAACCATGGCGATCAGGATCAGAAAAAGGGGCTGCTTCAGGATTCGCTTGTTGAGTAAATGCATCCAGAGTAAGATCTGTCGTGGATTCTTCATCTTCTGCCTCTCTTTCCGGCAATGTTGCTTCTTCGAAGCGCGATGGAGCCGACAAGAAACAGGACAGTCCAGGCCAGAACGAGCGAAAGGCTTCCGGCGAAAGGCACTCCCTTGCGCGCTACAGACTGCAGATATACAAGCGCCTGGCCGGTCGGAAGAAACGGCTGGATCATCTTGAGGGACTTCGGCATCGTCTGAACGGTATAGAAGACGCCGGACAGATACGCGAGAGCGATCATCACCAGAAACTGCAGAAGAACACCGGTGATCAGCGTCTCAGACAGCTCATAGAGAATGAGGTCGATCGCGGCGGCCAGCGCGATTACAGGGAAGGCTTTGAGACAGAACACAAGGAATCCCTTCAGGAAGGCGGACGGCGTCAGCCCGAACGCGGAAAACGTGATCGGCATCCTGCCAAGAGCCACACCGATCAGCGGCAGAAACAGCGCGCTGAGACAGGTCAGTAAAGCTACGAGGCTGATGTATTCCGCAATCATCTGTTTTCCGGATCCAAGCCTTCTCAGATTCAGGAGCTTCGCGAGAGAATAATCCGAACGGATAAAGCTTCCGGCACACATGACTCCCGTCAGAAGGATCAGAAGCAGCACCATGGATACCAGGTAGAAGCTCTCGACGGAGAGCTGGCTGCCGGCTTTCACATACTGTACCTGGAACATATGCTTACGATGCAGCATATCCTGCATGCACATGAGGAGAAGATCGGTCTGCGCATTGGCAATGATCTCCGGATCCGATGTTCCCGATGCGACATAGTAATCGGAAAGAACGTTGCTTGCGCTGTTCATGCTTCCGAGTATGGTCGAAACACTTCGCGACAGTTCCTTCAGGATCAGCGCCTCAAGACCGGCGGAAGAGGCAGGGACAACCACGACCATCCGGTCGACTCCGCCGGCAAGCAGGCTGCTGACTACGCCGTCCGGAAATACGATCGCGGCGAGGATTTCCCCCTTTCGGATTGCCTTCACGGCATCCTGCTTGGTGTCATACATGACAAAATCAACTTCCGACCGGGAAGAATCCAGCTTGAGCAGTGCGGGAAACGCCGCGCTGAATGCGCCGGAGTCATCGACCCCGGCGATTCCGATGGAAACGGTTGCATCCTCATCCCCCTCTGACATCTGCAATGACCTGGCGGACTGCAGATAGAGCATCCCTCCGAGAGAAAGGCACAGAAGGAGTGTCATGATGCACATGGATGGAAAGATCTTCAGGACGGTTTTCAGCCGCAGCCTGATATAAATGATGAAACGGTTCATTGATGTCCTTCTATGATTACAGGAGCGCTGAAAGATGCGCTCCGTCAACCCTGTGATCGATTTCAGATGAAACTCCGTCCTTCAGGATATACGCCCTGCTGCAGTTTTCGATCTCGCCCAGCTCGTGGGACGCCAGCAGGACAATCCCTCCCTTGTCGCAGAAGGACTTCAGCCAGACGACAATCTGTTCCTTGGCAATCAGATCCAGCGCGGCTCCCGGCTCATCCAGAAGGAGGATCCTGGGATGGTGGGCAAGCGCGCACCCGATCGACAGACGCTTCTTCATCCCGCCGGAGAGAGTCCGGACGTTCTTATTCAGAAACTGATCGATGTTCAGATCCTTCAGTACCCCTTCCTCCAGCTCCTGGCGAAGAACGCCCTTTCCGCCCGGATACCACAGGCGCAGGTTGTCAAGGGCAGTCAGCTCTTCCAGGAGCGGGGTGGACTGCGGGACATAACCGATCAGACGGGAGGCGTCAGACCTTCGCCGGAACAGATCGATTTCGCCCGCTTCCTCCTGCGCATAGAAAAATGAGCCGGAATCCGCCCTTACGACGCCTGCCAGGATTGACAGAAGTGTGGACTTTCCGCAGCCGTTCTTTCCGAGGATGCAGGTCATCGACCCTTCGTCCGCTTCCATACATACGCCGCGCAGAATCTGCGCGGACCGGTAACTCTTTCGGATGTCCTGAATTCTGATCTTCATAAATAATCGTGTTTCTCTTTTCCTGTATGATACGCACCGATTGGAATCTGTTCTGCCTGTCGTGCTGAGAACAGATAGTTACTATTCACGGCCCCTTTCCCACAGACCGTGAACCGTCTGCGCTGACGCGCATCCGCCGCATCTTCGCAGCTTGTTGTTCCCGGTTGTGGGGAAGTTCCCGCTCC
>CACXFW010000423.1 GCA_902767065.1 uncultured Lachnospiraceae bacterium
GCGCATTATCTGGATCTTGCCGGAAAGTACCTTGAAAGCCTTCCCGTGAAGGAGCCGGGGAGCGATGAGGCGCTGTGTGCCTTCCGGAAGCAGGACGTATTCGGAGGGATGAGCGCGGATACCTGGACCGGAGAGATCAAAGGAGAGGAAGATGAGGCGCGCGTCGTCACGCTTCCGGTCATGCGGGACGAGGAAGGCCGCTGGTACCTGGGGGACGTGAAGCGCAGGATCGCCGTAGCAGACTTCGCCACGGCAGTCTATGAGGACGAACATGTCCTGGAGCTTGTCAGCAGCGATGACAATGCCGACTGGGACAACGAAGACCTCTACATGTATTACAACTACCTCAATGCGTGGGATTTCTACGCGGATATGGGATGGAACGGCCCGGACGGGGAGGGAACCGATGTGATCATCCTGAAGGAGCTGTGTACCAGCGACGGCACTCCTTTTGAAAATGCGTGCAGCCTCGGGATGGTCCAGGGCTGGGAGATGTTCGGCTATACCGCGTATACAGCGACGGGAGAGCCCCTGAGTCTTGGCCGGGGACAGGACGTAATGGCGCATGAGTACACGCATACATTTACTACCACGGTCATGAACAGCAACCTCTATGAAAATGACCAGGGCGCCATCAACGAGGCGATGTCTGATATCATGGGGAACCTGGTAGAGCTGATCCTTGGGGAAACGGATGATACCCGCTGGCTTCTGGGGGAGAATACAGGCACGACGGTACGCAACATGCTCGATCCCGGGGCATACCAGCAGCCGGCTTATGTGTGGGATGAATTCTACGGCCCGGCGACCGAGGTGCCCACCGAGAGCAACGACAGAGGCGGGGTGCATGCCAAATCCTCCCTTCTGAACCTTATTGCAGCCAGGCTGTGCATGGAATCTGGCATGAAGCATGAGGATGCCATCAGGTTCTGGGTTCTGGCAGCAGGCGGCCTGACGCCGAAGACGGACTATACGCAGCTTCCCGCGGTTTTGAAATGGGCGATAACACAGAGCGGAAATGAGGATCTGAAAGAGGAACTGAACAGCCTGATCGATGAGGTGCAGCTGGGGAAGACGCAGATCCCGGAGAAGCTTCCTCTCGACAGAAAGATCGTTCATCTGGCGCTTCCGGATACCGGAGCTTTTGCGGATGAGAACTGGACGCTGATGTATGTGCAGCTGAATACGGAAACGATCGGAAATGCCGCTATGACCATGTTCCAGCTGGCCGGGCAGCTGCTGAAAGACGGAGCGGATGCGAAAGAGTTCGGACGGATTCTGTCGGATTTCCTGGATCGCATTCATCTGGACGGAACAAAGATCAGGCTGGATGAATCGAATGACGAGGAGGATGTCGCGGACGCGATTTCGTTGGCAGTATTCTCGACGCTTGGCCGGCTTCTGGAACAGGGCCTCGCCTGGAGAACGGAAGAAGGCGGAGACATCACCTTTGTCACAGACGATGACCCGACGGCATATGTACTGATCAATCTGGCTCAGGCCGGGACGAAAGTGAACGGACTGTGTGTATTGATCGGCGAGAGCTGGATCGATCTGACCCCCTTCCTCGGCCTTGGAGAGAAACTCATCGAGACCAAGGATGGAGAAGTGTCTGAGCAGGGATTGATTTCAGATCTCCTGGCAGAGCTGACGCCGGACCAGGTAGGCGCGATGATCGAAACGGTGCTGCAGATCAAAGAGGCACTGTCTTCTGACAAGAAGGACCGCGCTAAGATAGAGCAGCCACAGGCAGAGATCCAGGATTACGCGGAAGCGCTTCTGGAGTACCTGTTCGCGGACAAGGACGAGAAGGAGAAAGGCCTTGTGATGAAAGCCAGAGTACAGGAGCTTCCGACGGAAGGACTCGAGAAGGTCAGACTGATAACCGAATAACCATCTGACCGCCCACAATGAAAAGCGCGAAGCGTTCCGAGTAAGTGGGGGTGCTGAATAGAGTTACAAAGATCGTGTGAAGAGATTATGTGAAAGGAGTAAAGGACGATGAAGATTTATCAGGTTTCCGATCCGGAATTCAGGGAGTATGGAAGGGTCGTAGAAGGATGTGAGGTTTCTCAGATCCTGGAGGTTCTGAGAAAGGTAGCGCCGATCCCGGACGGGACGGTCTATGTTCCGAAGGAAGAAGCGATTCAGTCTCTCGAAGAAGCAAAGCGTCTTGAGCTGACGCTGTTTGGAGGAGTGCCGGCAGAATTCGGGTATTGCAGCGGACACAATACAAAGCTGAACTGTCTGGAATACCACAGGTGCAGTGAATTCAACCTGGGGACGGAAGACGCGATCCTGCTTCTGGCAAAACAGCAGGAGATTGAGAACGGTTTCCTTGATACCTCAAAGGTGAAGGCATTCCTGATTCCTGCGGGAGTGCTTGTGGAGGTGTACGCGACGAGCCTGCATTATGCACCGTGCCATGCGCATGCTAAGAAGGGCTTCCAGATGCTGGTTGTGCTGTCTGACGGAACGAATACCGAAAAGCCGTCGATTGCGGGGAAGGTGGATGAGGATACCTTCCTGACCGCGGCGAATAAGTGGCTCCTGGCCCATCCGGATTCGGATGAGGCAAAATCCGGAGCAAGGGTCGGACTGAAGGGCGAGAACATTGATATCAGCGGTGACATCTGAAAGCGTTGAAGAAGCGAAGAATCAGGATATGAAAAAAGGGGAACCAATACCTTCCGGTTTCGGTTCCCCTTTTATTCGTGCTCTCATGGTGCTTACGCACCACTCCGCCGTAATCGAAGCTGCTTCGTCCTTGCACTTTCGAACGGTATCCGGCTATTCAGAACTTCAGCGAGCTGGTGCAGGAATGTGCCTGGGAGACCGGATAATGAATGCTATACTGGGAGTAGAAGTTCGGATCTCCCAGGAATCTTGATCCATGCGACTTATCGGAGCACAGGATCCAGTGGTGCGCTTTCCCGGTGTCATACCCCTGCGCGTCCACGTTGTACCAGACGCCGTCCAGGCAGACCTGGTTCCAGTAGTGGCTTGTGCTCAGGGAGTTTTTGACGATGATCGTCTCGATTCCGACCGCGTCTGCCAGGAGCTTGAAGGCGGTGGAGTAACACCAGCAGTCGCCGACCCCTTCATCGATCACGCGGAAGAAATTGCCCTGCCCGGGACCGTACTTTGCACGATCCGCGATATAATCCGCGAAATAAACGATCATATCCTTCTGCGACATCCCTGGCGTGAGACCGGCAAGTGCGTTCGTGCGGTACTGCTCACGCTGCTTCCACTTCGCAGTCTGTTTCACTTTGAAATTGTAACTGATTGTCAGGCCGGAAGGCTCTTTGCCGAGGATAGTCAGCGTCCCTCCGGAAGGCCATACCGTAAATGAGAGCTTTCCGCTTCCCTTGCTTTTATCACTGAGAATCCGGGCATCCTTGCCACAGGAGCCTTCAAAGGACCAGGTCCAGTCATACTTCCTGGCCCTGGCGGAAAGCGTCATCTCAACCACTTTCCCGGTGCTGATTTTCTCTCCCTCGCTGCAGGTCAGCATACCGGACGTGGAAGATGGCACGGACGAAGAAGCATCGGAGGGAGATGAGGCGGACGATGCGGAACTACCTGTCTCCGCGTCCGGATCCAGCACTGTGACCTTCAGCTTCAGTGTGGTCTGATACTGGACCGTGATGGTTGTCTTACCGGCATTTTTCGCCTTGATCACACCCTTTTTGGATACTTTGGCAACCGCTTTTCTGGAGGACTTGTACTTCACATCCGTGGGGACCAGCTGTACATTGTCGCAGGTAACAGTGAGCGGAAGCCTGTCTCCCGGCTTCAGATAGATTCTTGACGTGATCTGCTGCCCGTTTGCGGAAGCGGTAAGCATAGGATCCGCATGCGTATTCACCGCCATGAATACAGCCAGAAGGAATGTGAATAGTATCAGATACCGGATTCTCGATTTCATCTGTTTCATAGGAATCTCCATTCCGCCGCCGCGCGGCAGTGCACTCTCCATATGTTAACATAAATGTAACACATCTGAAACAAATAAGCAATAACCTCGACTCCTGGTTCCTGAAAACGTTCCGGTCCCCCCACCCGCCGCCCCGTGCCTGCGGCCCCCCGTGAGGAACCATAAGCAGTGCCGGCGGATGGGGGAAATGTAACGCCTGAGGGCCGGGAGGGGGAGGCCTGCCGCTGAAAACCGTGGACATCCCTGCCTGAAAAGTGTATGATAATCGATGGTGACGGACTGATTTGAAATGAAGTGGATCGGTACCGGATCAGCGGCATGCCCCCGGATTCGGGCATGTCTGTTTCGGAGGAGGGAGGGTTGTGGAAAGAGAACGTTTGGGGAGCCGGCTCGGGTTTATTTTTCTAAGCGCGGGCTGCGCAATCGGATGTGGAAACGTATGGAAATTCCCATGGATGACGGGGCAGAACGGAGGCGGTGCATTTGTGCTGGTCTATGTGATCTGCCTGCTTCTTCTGGGACTTCCCGCGATGGTGGTTGAGTTCTCGATCGGACGCGCGTCACAGGCAAGTCCGGTCAGGATGTACCAGAAACTGGAGAAGCCGGGACAGAAGTGGCACTGGCACGGAATCATCGCGATGATCGGTAACTTCTGCCTGATGGCCTTCTATACGGTCGTCACAGGCTGGATTCTGTATTATTTTGTCAGCTTTCTGAGAGGCAAAACAGCGGACATCGGATTTGTGGGAATGATCACGAATCCCGGACTGAATGTCGGCTATCTTGTGGCAGTGGTTGTGCTCGCATTTGTGCTTTTGTCTTTCAATATCCAGTCAGGACTGGAGCGGGTGACCAAATACATGATGGGTGCGCTGCTGGCGCTGATGATGGTGCTTGCGATCCGCAGCTGTACCCTTCCGGCCGCGGCGGAAGGCCTGAGGTTCTATCTGCTTCCGGACTTCGGGAAGATCACCTTCAAAGTCATTGTATCGGCGATGAACCAGGCGTTCTTCACGCTGTCGATCGGAAACGGCTCGATGGCGATCTTCGGAAGCTATATCGGAAAAGAACGTTCCCTCATGGGAGAGTCCGTGAATGTGATCCTGCTGGACACCTTTGTCGCGCTCATGTCCGGGCTGATTATCTTCCCGGCCTGCTCGTCGCTTGGCCTTGAGGTCGATGCCGGCCCCGCCCTGCTGTTCAACACGATGGCTGCGGTTTTCAACACCATGGAAGGCGGCAGAATCTGGGGAACGATCTTCTTCCTGTTCATGACGTTTGCCGCGTTCTCTACGGTACTGGCAGTCTGTGAGAATATTCTTGCCTGCGTCAGGGAGCTTACGGGATGGGACAGAAAGAAGGGATCGCTGGTCTGCGCACTCATTGTGTTCCTGTCCGCGCTTACGACGGCACTGGGCTACAGTGTACTTCATTTTCAGCCGTTCGCGGAGGGAACCGCCTGGCTTGACTTCTGGGATTTCATCGTCAGTACCAACCTGCTTCCTCTGGGCGCGCTGATTATGACCCTGTTCTGCGTCAGCGACCGCTTCGGCTGGGGCTGGGAGAACTTTAAGAATGAGGCAAATGCCGGAAACGGCATAAAGGTTCAGAACTGGATGAAGCCTGTCTTCAAGTATCTCGTCCCGATTATCGTCATCGGACTGTATGTCATCGGACTGATGAACTTCCAGTGGCGCTAAAACAGGTTCCGGACCGGTCACAGGCAGAGTGGGCCGCAGATCAGACCGGATGAGCGGGCCGCAGATCATATCGGACAGAGTGGGCCGCAGATCATATCGGACAGACCGGGCCGCAGATCAGGCCGGACAGA
>CACXFW010000424.1 GCA_902767065.1 uncultured Lachnospiraceae bacterium
GCCCCCTGGAACCGCTCAGATCCGTCAGATAAGCAAGCTTATCTGACTGGATCATGAGCAATTCCAGGAGGTGCTGAATAATTACCGGTTATGAATCTGCAGATCCAGGCATCTTGTGTGAATAAATTGTAACATAATCTCCCTGATAAGAAAACAGGAAATAAACGGACATCCGAAAAAAGCAGTATCAATCAATCCAAAAAGAAGGTGCCGTTTACAACACCTTCGACAGGAAATCCTGTAATCTCGGATTCCGGGGATTGGAGAAAAACTCATAAGGCTCATTTTCTTCCGCTACGATCCCCTCATCGATGAAAAGGACACGGCTTGCGACCTCGCGGGCGAATCCCATCTCGTGGGTGACCACCACCATCGTCATCCCGTCCTGCGCAAGCTCCCTCATAATCGCGAGAACCTCCCCGACCATCTCCGGATCCAGCGCGCTGGTGGGCTCATCAAACAGCATGACCTTCGGATCCATCGCCAGAGCGCGGGCGATTGCGATTCTCTGCTGCTGACCGCCGGAAAGCATGCCCGGATAACTGTCCGCCTTGTCGGGAAGACCGATCCGCTTCAGAAGAAACTCCGCCTTCGCGTCTGCTTCCTCCTGGGTCATTTTCTTCAGCAGAACGGGGGCCAGCGTGATATTCTGCCGGACCGTCTTCATCGGAAACAGGTTGAAGCTCTGGAACACCATTCCCATCCTCTGACGGATCTGGTCCAGGTTCGTAGAAGGATCGGTCAGCTTCACCCCTTCAAATATGACCTCTCCGCTGGTCGGCTCCTCCAGCATGTTCAGGCAGCGGAGGAAGGTTGACTTTCCGGAGCCGGACGGGCCGATCACAACCACCTTTTCCCCTTTTTCAATATGCTGGGTGATGCCGCACAGAACGTTATGATCCCCGAATGTTTTTCTCAGGTCTTTTGTATAGATCATGAATCTCCTCCCTCTCCCGCATTCAGTGTCTGTCACTCTTTGCCATCATCTTCTCGAACCTGCCCATCAGCCAGGTCAGGAAGAGCGTCATGGTAAGATAGATCGCTGCCGCGATCACATACGGCGGGATTACGTCCCAGGTTCTCGAACCGACGTAGCCGGCCATCTTCATCAGGTCATTTACCGCGATGACGGAAATGACAGAGGTCTCCTTGACCAGGGAGATAAATTCATTTCCCAGCGCCGGAAGGATATTCTTGAAGGCCTGCGGGAGAATGATCGTGCGCATGGTCATGACATAGGTCAGGCCGAGGGATCGCCCCGCCTCCATCTGTCCGGCAGGGATCGACGCGATGCCTGCGCGGATGATCTCCGCCACATACGCGCCGGAATTGATCCCGCAGCACACGGCGCCGACGATCACCGGATTCGTATTCGGAGACGTGAAAATCAGGTTATAAATGATCATGATCTGCACGATCATCGGAGTTCCGCGGATCACGGTGATATACACTTTCGCGATCACGTTCAGAACCTTGATGATCTTGAGCTTTGTCGTGCGCGCGGTCACACGGATAATGGCGATGATCACACCGATGATGATGCCGATGATCACCGCAAACAGGGAGATCAGAAGCGTCATCCGAAGTCCGCTCAGATACGCGAGGTACCGCTTCTCCGGCACCCATGCGTTATAGAAGCTCTGGCCTATGTTCTTCAGCCATTCTATCATAGGGTTCCTCCCTCTTGTCCCGGCGGCCATTTCCGCCTGTTTTCCTTACTCACGATCCCTCTGCTAAGGTGGATCAATGATCCTCGTAAAACCTTGGTCAATTTTGATGATTAATCAATACCGCCCGCTGTCTGGTCAGGCAGGATTCCTGAATTCAATTCCGGTAACTGTTCCGAGTATATCCAAAGGCGGAGGAAAGCCGGTTTCTGTGCATCCCTCCGCCTCATTGGTTCAGATGTCAGAACTGATTCCGGATTCTTTCATGAATTGCCATCCGTGAATCCAGTCCGTTGTCATTATTGGGCGTCTGCGTGAGAAGCGATGATCTTTTCCATCTCTCCGCTTTCGATCAGGCCCCCGATCACAGCGTCGCAGGCGCCCTTCATGCTTTCATTTCCCTTCTTGATCGCAATCGCGTAGGAATCCTCAAACAGGGCGTCTCCCTCAAGGATCTCCAGCTTCCCGTTCGAAGACTCTACAAGCTCAATCGCAGGAGCCTCATCCATCACGATGCAGTCGATCTTTCCGTTTGCAAGATCCTGCGCAGCCTGGACAAACTTGGTGTAGCGCTGCACCGTACCGGCGTCGGTATTGTCCGTGACCCACAGATCCGCGATATTCCCCTGCTGCACGCCGACGGACTTGCCCGCCAGGGCTTCCGCGGTGGATTCTTCCACGCCGGGCTTGTCCGCGTTCACAACCACGACATCCTTCGAATCCACATACTTCTCGGAAAAGTCCATGACTTCTTCCCGCTCATCGCTGACCGAAACGCCCGCCGCGACAATATCGACCTTGCCCTGCTGCACCGCAAGAAGCGCACCGTCAAAGTCCATGTTCTGGACCTCAAGCTTCACGCCCATCGCATCCGCGATCGCCTGCGCGATATCCATGTCAACGCCCTTGACCTCATCGCCAACCAGATATTCATAAGGCGCGAATCCGGCCTCCGTCCCGACAATCAGCTTTCCTTCGGATACCGTCTCAACCGAGCCAAAGTCAAAGCTCTCCGTCTCATCCGCGCCGGCAGTGACAACTCCTGCCATCATCATGGAGCACGCAGCAAGAACCGCTGCAGCCATCTTGACATTCCTCTTCATACCCTTCTCTCCTTCTCTTTATTCAATCCATTTTCACTTCTGTCAGGAACTGTCCGGAAATAACAGACGCAGACAGAATGCATCAGTACTTTCCGCGCAGATCCATAATACATCCTTGCCATTATATGGCAGAAAAAGAAATCCTACAAGTCAGCACCCGGCATATCTGCATAGATTCACCCGAAGGGTTGCTGTTCACTGCCCCGCCGCCCTGTGCCTGTGGCCCCGAAGATTCACAATCTCCTCAGTTTTTAAAGGAGTGGATCGGCGCCGGGATCCTGCCCTTCCGGTTGATGAAAGCCTCGCAGCCGAACGCATTGACCGGCATGATCGGCGCGTGGCCGAGCAGTCCGCCGAACTCCACGCTCTCACCCACGCCCTTCCCGATCACGGGGATCAGGCGCACAGCCGTCGTCTTCGCGTTTACCATGCCGATTGCCATCTCGTCGGCAATGATGCCGGAGATTGTGGACGCGCTGGTATCGCCGGGAATCGCAATCATGTCAAGCCCTACCGAACACACGCACGTCATGGCTTCGAGCTTCTCCAGATGAAGCGCGCCGGCCTCGACCGCCTCAATCATCCCCTGGTCTTCGGAGACCGGGATAAATGCGCCGGACAGCCCTCCCACATACGAGGACGCCATGACGCCTCCCTTCTTCACCTGGTCATTGAGAAGGGCGAGCGCCGCCGTCGTCCCCGGCGCGCCGGCGTACTCCACGCCGATCTCATGAAGGATATCCGCGACCGAATCGCCGATGGCCGGGGTCGGTGCCAGGGACAGGTCCAGGATCCCGAACGGAACGCCCAGCCTGCGGGACGCCTCCTGGGCAACCAGCTGCCCGACTCTCGTCACCTTAAACGCGGTCCTCTTGATCGTCTCGCACAGTACCTCAAAGCTTTCTCCCCGTACAGACTCGAGCGCTGTCTTCACAACGCCCGGACCGGAGACGCCGACATTGATCACCGTATCCCCTTCTGTCACGCCGTGGAACGCGCCCGCCATAAACGGATTGTCGTCTGGCGCGTTGCAGAACACCACCAGCTTCGCGCAGCCAAGGGAATCCTTCTCCTTCGTAAGCCTGGCGGTCTCCAGAATGATTCCGCCAAGAAGGCGGATTGCGTCCATATCAATCCCCGTTCTTGTCGACCCGACGTTGACGGAGGCGCAGACATAATCCGTCCGGGCAAGCGCCTTCGGGATCGCCCGGATCAGGTTCTCCTCCGCCTTTGTCATCCCCTTGGATACGACAGCCGAGAAGCCTCCAAGGAAATTAACGCCAACCGCCCTGGCCGCGTCGTCCAGCGTCATCGCGACAGACACATAGTCATCCGGACTCTTGCAGGCCGAAGCCCCGATCAGTCCGACCGGTGTCACAGAGATCCGTTTGTTCACAATCGGGATCCCGTACTCCTTCGCGATGTCATTTCCGACCTGAACCAGATCCTTCGCCATAGTCGTGATCTTCTGATAGATGTTCTTTCTGAGCTGCCCGAGGTCTTCCGAGATGCAGTCGAGCAGAGAGATTCCCATCGTGATGGTTCTTACATCCAGATTCTCCTGTGTAATCATCCGGACCGTTTCGGCAGCTTCCAGAATATTGATCATGCTGTTCCTCTTTCTTTGCTGTGTATCCCTTCAACCGGGCGCCTGTTCCAGCGTATCTTCGCTGTGATGTGTGCGAACCTGTCATACCCGATGCATGGCGTTGAAGATATCCTCGCCCATCACGCGGATGGACAGGCCCATTCCCTCGCCGAGCCTTGAAAGGTCATCAGACATCTGCCCCGCGTCAACAGAGGATGCCGACGGATCCGTGACCATCATCATATTGAAGTATCCCCCGACTATCGTTTGTGAAATGTCCAGGATATTGACATTGTGATCCGCCAGATAAGTGCACACCTTCGCGATGATACCGACCGTGTCCTTGCCGATCACGGTAATGATGATTTTCTTCATAATTTGTCTCCATTCCTCCGTCTGCAGCAGTTCCTACAATCTCAAAAGCTCCATCGGGTGCTCCCTGCTCGCGACCCGGATCGGAATATCCCCTTCCCTGTAAGGGCAGTTCGGATCCATGGAAAGCTCTGACAGAACCGTCGCATAAGCCAGATCCGCATAATTATTGGTCTTGCTCAGATGGCCAAGGTACGCAGCCTTCATGTGATCATTCAACACCTGGGACAGCAGCATGGCAGACGCAATGTTGGACAGATGTCCCTTCTCTCCCATAATCCGCCGCTTGAGAGGATACGGATAGGGACCTGCCTGCAGCATGTTTTCGTCATGATTCGCTTCGACCAGGATCGCGTCAAGATCATGAAGATGATTCAGGGTGTAGCGGTTATAGCACCCCATATCAGTTGCGACCGCGCAGGCCTTGTTTCCGGACTCGATGCGGAACGCAACAGGATCCGCCGCGTCATGGCTGATATGAAATGCTTCCACCTTCATGTCTCCGACCATAAACGGCCGGTCCGCGTCAATCGTATGGAACAGCTCCTCCTCCACCCTGCCAAGCGGCGCATACCGGAGAATCTGCCGGATCGTCGCCTGCGTCGCGTAAATCGGGATCTGCGCCTTCCGGCTCAAAACGCCAAGCCCCGCGATATGATCACTGTGCTCATGCGTGATAAGGATCGC
>CACXFW010000425.1 GCA_902767065.1 uncultured Lachnospiraceae bacterium
CCACAGCGAAGAACACGAAGTGTTCTGAGCAATGGGGGTGCTGAATAGTTACTTTATATTTTCGATCTGCCAGTCGATCGGCTGCTGTCCGGCAGCCTCAAGAAAATGATTTACCCTGGAAAACGGGCGGCTGCCGAAGAAGCCTCTGTAGGCGGAAAGCGGACTGGGATGGGCGCTTTTCAGAACCAGATGCTTAGGGTTATTCAGCATGGCGCTTTTTTCCTGCGCGCTTCTTCCCCACAGGATGAACGCAATGGGCCTCTGTTCTTCATTCACGGCGCGGATCGCAGCGTCAGTAAAGGTCTGCCATCCGAAACCGGCATGGGAAAATGCCTGATGTGCCCGGACCGTCAGAACAGAATTCAGAAGGAGAACCCCCTGGCGGGCCCATTTTGTAAGACAGCCGTTATCCGGGATGTAACAGCCCAGGTCATCGGAAAGCTCCTGGTAAATGTTCTCCAGAGACGGGGGAATCTTCACGCCGGGCTGCACGGAAAAGCTCAGTCCATGCGCCTGTCCGGGCTCATGATAGGGATCCTGCCCGATGATCACGACACGGACTTCATGGAGCGGCGTCAGATGAAAGGCATTCAGGATATCACCCTGAGGAGGATACACCTGGTATCTTGCGTACTCTTCGCTCACCAACTGATACAGCCGGGCGTAATAAGGCTTCCGGAACTCCGGACTGAGTTTCTCCAGCCAGTCGTTATTGATCGCACCCATATTGACCTCTTTTCGTCATATGTCCAGGCGGACAGGAACCTGGTGTTCCTTCAGGTATTCCTTTACTTCCCGGATCTCAAGCTCCTTGTAGTGGAACAGGGAGGCAGCAAGCGCGGCGTCCGCCTTCCCAACCGTCAGGGCATCGTAAAAATCCCTGCAGGATCCTGCTCCCCCCGATGCAATCACAGGAACGCTTACATTTTCCGCGATCGTGCGGGTCAGTTCCAGGTCATATCCCGCTTTCGTCCCGTCGCAGTCCATCGATGTGAGAAGGATCTCGCCGGCCCCCAGCGAGCAGGCTCTGATGGCCCATTCAACCGCGTCGATTCCCATGTCGATCCTTCCGCCATTGCGGTAGACATTCCAGCCTGAACCATCCTGTCTTCTTTTCGCGTCAATCGCCAGCACAACGCACTGGGATCCGAATTTGTCCGCTGCATCGCTAATCAGCTGCGGATTCAGGATTGCAGCGGTATTGACAGACACCTTGTCCGCCCCTTCCCGCAGAATCTGTCTGAAGTCCTCCACGGTCCGGATTCCGCCCCCGACCGTAAACGGAATAAACACGGTCTCAGCTACACGGCGGACCATGTCCACAACCGTTTTCCTGGCGTCGCTGGAGGCTGTGATATCCAGAAAGACAAGCTCATCAGCTCCTGCCTGATCATAGGCTGCACCGATCTCTACGGGATCTCCGGCATCTTTCAGGTTGACAAAATTCACACCCTTCACAACTCGGCCGCAGTTTACATCAAGGCAAGGTATGATTCTTCGGGTAAGCATGATTTTTCCTCTCTCAGGATTCGCAGATGGATTGCTGCATAAGAAGGTATGGACAATGCCGCAGGAGGCGGCATGGGATCACCAACAGACGGCTGTATGAATGACCGTCAGTTACAGCTTCAGGAAATTCTCCAGAATCTTCAGCCCCCGCATTCCGCTTTTTTCCGGATGGAACTGGCAGGCGAACAGGTTCTCCTTCTCTACGCTGGCGCCGATCTCTACACCATAATGGGTTACAGCCTTTACATAAGGATTAACCGGAAGATAATAGCTGTGGACAAAATAGACATCCGTTCCTTCCGGTATCTCCTGAAAGAGCCGGCCGTGGGACGGGAAGGAAAGGCTGTTCCATCCCATATGGGGAATCTTAAGCATTCCGCCCTGATCTGGAATCCGGCGGATGCTCCCCTCAAAAAGTCCCAGGCCTCTGACGCCGGGACTTTCCTCGCTTTCTTCAAACATAAGCTGAAGTCCAAGGCAGATCCCCAGAATCGGAATGCCCTTCCCGGCTGCTTCTTTCAGGACATTGGTAAGGCCATAGCTGTATAGCTTTTCCATCGCGACCCCGAAGCTCCCGACACCCGGAAGAATGATGTGATCCGCATTCAGGATCTGACTTTTGTCTCTTGTAAGGACATAGTCAAATCCAACATGCGCACAGGCTTTCTGGACGCTCATGATGTTCCCCGCGTCATAGTCACAGATTGCAATCATAACGATTATTCCTATTCTTGATCCCCGCGAACGAATTCAATCCTGATTGGTAATTATTCAGCACCTCCTGGAATTGCTCATGATCCAGTCAGATAAGCTTGCTTATCTGACGGATCTGAGCGGTTCC
>CACXFW010000426.1 GCA_902767065.1 uncultured Lachnospiraceae bacterium
AAGACTTTTGTCGAGATCGTCCGCAATCAGGATGATCCGAGAGTCGTGATTTCGGATGACCCGTCCATCGATACCAGCATCATTGACTCTCTTGGCTGATGATGCCTTAGGGCGGCACCGGAGTGATCTCCACTGCCGCCTGGCTGTTTCAGTCAGGACTGTACAGGTAGAAACCTTGAGGTAATCACGTGGCCGATCTGGAAGAGAAGGACAGAGCGGAAGAGACAGATGCTTCCGCATCGGAAAAAACTCAGAAGAATAAAACGGGGATCAACACCGCGAAGAACGTTCTGATTCAGGGAACGATCCTCGCGGCTGCTTCGATTATCGCCAAGATCATCGGCCTGATCTACCGGATCCCTCTCTACCGCATTCTCGGGGATGTGGGAAACAGCTATTATTCGACAGCGAATGAGATCTATTCCATCATACTGATGATCTCTTCCTTCAGTCTGCCGCTTGCCGTCTCCCGCCTGATGAGTGAACGAATCCAGAAGGGAGAGATGCGCAACGCGAACAAGGTCTTCCTGTGTTCCATGCGTTTCGCCGTCATTTCCGGCGGAATCCTGGCGCTGATCACCTATCTGTTTGCCGGAATCATCACGAAATATGTGATGAATGTGGAATACGCCAAGTACGGGCTCCGCGTCCTGGCACCGGTGATCCTGATCTTTGCGATCACCGGCGTCTTCCGCGGTTTCTTCCAGGGATTTTCGAATATGGTGCCGACCGCCATTTCCCAGGTCATAGAGCAGCTTGTCAACGCGCTCGTTTCGATCTGGGGCGCCTGGGTACTGATCGATTATGGCCGGAGCCTTGTCGCTGAGGGCGAGAACGAACTTGCCGCTCCCGGCTGGGGGGCGGCCGGAGCGACCTTCGGTACGGTTGCCTCCGTCACGGTCGCGCTCCTTTTTATGATGTACCTGTACTCCCGGTTTAACCGCAGGTTCCGCCATTCGATCCGGAAGGATCAGACGATGAAGCGGGAATCCTCCCGCTATCTGTACCGGATTCTGATCCTGACCATCCTTCCGATCATACTGTCCACACTGGTATACAATATTTCAAATGTCCTGGACCAGGGAATCTTCAACGCGGTTCTGAAAAGCCAGAATTACACAGAGAAGCAGTACGCGACAATCTGGGGAATCTATACCGGAAGGTTCCGTGTCCTTATGAATGTTCCGTTGTCTCTGGCTTCCTCGCTCGGGCCGGCCGTCGTTCCGTCCCTGACTGCAGCCGTCGCGGCAAAGGATAAGGCTTCCGCCGTCCGCACCGTTCATTCTTCGACGCGCTATACCATGATCGTTACGATCCCCTGCGCATTCGGGATGGCCGCGCTCGGCGGTCCGATCATACGGATGCTGTTTCACCCTGAATCAGGCATGCCGCTTTCTTCCGGCATCATGCAGGCCGGAGCTGTCGTGATCATTCTCTACGCGCTCAGCACCCTGACCACCGCGATCCTCCAGGGACTGGGGCGTCTGCGCGAGCCTTTGATCCACAATGCCGTCGCTCTGGCGGTTCATGTGATCGCGCTTGTCGTGATGCTCCGCTACTTCAATCTGAACATCTACGCTGTCCTGTATTCAAACGCAGTCTTCGCGCTGGTGGTGTGCGTCATGAACGCAATGTCGATCCGCCGTTATATCTTCTATCAGCAGGAGATCAGAAAGACGTTCCTCATACCGCTTCTGTCATCGATCGTGATGGCCTTTGCATCTTATGCGGTGTGGTTCGTATTGAACAAACTGTTCGGAAATTCCATCGCGACAATCCTGGCAATCCTTGCCGGGATCGTGGTCTATCTGATTTCACTCGTCGCATTCCGCGGCCTGACAGAATCGGAGATGCGGAAGCTTCCGAAAGGAGAAGCACTGATCGGATTATTCAGGAAAATGGGGCTTCTGAGATAATGGAAAGTACATATTCTGTTTATGAATCTGAAGAATTCCGGCAGATGCTGACAGATGCGTCTGCCATGAAAGAGCCGCCTGTCATGGACGGCTCTCTTCGACAGGCCTGGTTTATCCATCGCTGCCGGAGCATTTTGTCTGACAGGGAGAAAGCACTCGGAAGAAAACTGACCTTTTGTGTGGTCACATTCGGCTGTCAGATGAATGAGAGAGATTCCGAGAAGCTTCGCGGGATCCTGAAGCTTACCGGCTACCTTGAGGCAGCGTCGGAAGACGCGGATTTTGTCCTCTACAATACCTGTACGGTCCGGGAAAACGCAAATGTGCGGCTCTACGGTCGTCTTGGCGCCCTGAGCACGATCCGGCGGAAGAACCCCTCCATGAAGATTGCCCTTTGCGGGTGCATGATGCAGGAAAAGGACGAGGTTGAACGGGTCCGTACACGGCTTGGATATGTCAGTCTTGTCTTCGGAACCCATAATCTCTACCGGTTTCCGGAGCTTCTGTGCCGATGTCTTCTGTCTGACGATCAGATCATCGATGTCGAAGAGAAGAATGACCTGATCGTGGAAAACCTGCCTTCCGAGCGGACTTATCCCTTCAAGAGCGGCGTGAACATCATGTTCGGGTGCAATAATTTCTGCACGTATTGCATTGTTCCCTATGTCCGCGGGCGGGAGAAGAGCAGGGATCCGAAGGAGATTCTCCGGGAGATCGGGCATCTTTCCCGCGATGGCGTGGTCGAGATCATGCTGCTGGGACAGAATGTCAATTCCTACGGGAAGGGTCTTCCCGGGGAGGTGACATTTGCAAAGCTTCTCAGGGAAGTGGAACAGGTGGAAGGGATCCGGCGCATCCGCTTCATGACCTCTCATCCGAAGGATCTGTCCGATGAGCTGATCGAAGTGATGAAGGATTCCAAAAAGATCTGTCCGCATCTGCACCTTCCGGTTCAGAGCGGCTCCTCAAGGCTGCTCAGGATAATGAACCGGCATTATACGAAGGAGTCGTATCTGGAACTTGTATCACGGCTTCGCGCGGCGATTCCCGATCTCTCCCTCTCGACCGACCTGATCGTCGGATTCCCCGGGGAAACGGAGGAGGATTTTCTGGAAACCATGGATCTGGTTCGCCGCGTAGAGTATGACAGCGCCTTTACGTTCCTGTATTCCAGGCGTACGGGAACACCGGCCGCAGCCATGGAGGATCAGGTGGATGAGGCAACCGCCCACGAAAGGTTCAACCGCCTGCTTCTTGAAGTCCAGACGATCGGAAGAAAACGCTCCTCACGTTTTGAAAATACCGTGCAGGGCGTTCTCGTGGAGGATGTCAACCGGCAGGAGAGCGGATTTGTCACCGGCCGTACCGGGCATAATCTTGTGGTGCATTTCGAAGGAGACAGGAGCCTGATCGGATCGATCGTGGATGTCAGGCTTACAAAAGCCCATGGGTTTTATTATGTCGGAAAGAGAGTAGTCCATGCTTCTGAATGAGATCGACACAGACAGTCTGTCGCCGATGATGAAACTATATGTCGAGACGAAGAGGCAGTATGCGGACTGCATCCTGTTTTACCGCCTCGGCGATTTTTATGAAATGTTCTTTGACGACGCTGTCCTGGTGTCGCGCGAACTGGAGCTTACCCTGACCGGAAAGGAATGCGGCCTGAGTGAACGGGCGCCGATGTGCGGCGTTCCCTATCACTCGGTGGACGGCTACCTGGACCGGCTTGTGGCCTACGGACATAAGGTGGCAATCTGCGAGCAGGTAGAGGATCCGAAACAGGCGAAGGGACTTGTCAGGCGTGAAGTGGTACGGATTGCGACGCCGGGAACCAATCTGAATACCTCCTCTCTGGATGCCGGAAGGAACAATTATCTGATGTGCGTTGTCTATCTGTCCGGGACATTCGGCATCGCGGCGGTGGATATTACGACAGGTGCTTTCTTTGTCACGGAAGCGGATTCCAGGAGAAGGCTCAGAGACGAGATCCTCCGGTATCATCCCGCGGAGATTATCTGCAACGAGTCCCTCCAGATGTCGGGATTTGACCTGGATGAGATTCACAACACGGAAGGCGTGACGGTCTTTCCTCTGGATAGTTCCTACTTTGACCAGGAAGGGTGCAGAGGCGAGATTCTGGATCATTTTCACGTACAGTCGCTGAAGGGGATCGGCCTTGGCGACATGGACTGCGGGGTCATCGCCGCTGGCGCGACGCTGCGTTACCTGACCATGACCCAGAAGTCGGAGCTTAACAACCTGACGCAGATCAGGCCCTATTCCATCGGAAAATACATGGTGCTTGATTCCTTTACCAGAAGGAATCTCGAGCTGACGGAAACGCTCAGGGAAAAGGCCAGGAGAGGATCCCTCCTTTGGGTTCTGGACAAAACGAAAACTGCCATGGGCGCCCGGATGCTGCGCTCCTTCCTGGAGCAGCCGCTGATCGACCCGGAGGAGATCGAATCCCGGTTAGACGCTGTGTCAGATCTTAGCATCAATGCCATCACCCGGGAGGAAATCCGGGAATACCTGCAGCCGGTTTACGATCTGGAACGGCTGATCTCAAGGATTTCCTACCGCACGGCGAATCCAAGGGATCTGATCGCGTTCAGGACCTCCCTTGCCATGGTCCCTGCGATCAGGAACGCACTTCAGGAGTATCAGGCGCCTCTTCTTCGGAAGCTTCGTGATGAAATGGATGAGCTTCAGGATGTCACAGATCTGATTTCCCGGTCCATCATAGAAGATCCGCCTCTTGTCATCCGGGAAGCCGGCTTCATTAAGGACGGCTACAATGAAGAGGTGGACAGGCTGCGCAGCGCGGCCAGGGATGGAAAAAGCTGGCTTGCGGATGTGGAGAAGGAGGAGAAGGAGCGGACCGGGATCACTAAGATGAAGCTGAAGTTCAACAAGGTCTTCGGCTACTATCTGGAGGTTCCGAACAGCTTCCGCGACAAGGTTCCCGAAGACTATCTGCGCAAACAGACGCTGGTCAATGCGGAGCGTTATATCACACCGAAGCTTAAGGAACTGGAGGAGACGATCCTGGGCGCCTCCGACCGCCTGAATACGCTGGAGTATGAGCTCTTTGTACAGATCCGCGAGGAAATCGCCCGCCATACCTCACGGATTCTTCAGACAGCGGAAGCGATCGCGCTCGTGGATGTCTTCGCGTCCCTTGCCCTGGTCGCGGAGCAAAACCGCTATGTCCGCCCGAAGATCAATGAACGGGGCGTGATCGATATCCGGAACGGGCGCCATCCGGTCGTGGAACAGATGGCCGGCGGCGATCTCTTTGTCCCGAACGATACGATACTGGACAACCACAAAAACCGGATCAGCATCATCACCGGTCCCAATATGGCCGGAAAATCCACTTACATGCGGCAGAGCGCCCTGATCGTCCTGATGGCGCAGATCGGATCCTTTGTCCCTGCTTCCTCGGCAAACATCGGACTGGTCGACCGGATCTTTACCAGAGTCGGGGCGTCGGATGACCTGGCCAGCGGCCAGTCGACCTTTATGGTGGAAATGAGCGAGGTCGCCCTGATCCTTCGTCAGGCAACCAGGAATTCTCTCCTGATCCTGGACGAAATCGGAAGAGGCACCTCCACCTATGACGGCCTTTCGATTGCCTGGGCTGTGGTGGAGCACATTGCTGATCCGAAAAAGATCGGTGCGAAAACCCTCTTTGCGACCCATTATCATGAGCTCACGGAGCTCGAAGGCAAGACGCCCGGCGTCATCAATTACTGCATTGCGGTCCGGGAAAAAGGGGATGACATCGTTTTCCTCCGCAAGATCGTCAAAGGCGGCGCCGACCGCAGCTATGGGATTCAGGTTGCAAGGCTTGCCGGTGTCCCGGACACGGTCATCGAACGGGCAAAGGAGCTGGCACAGGAACTGAGTGAGCACGATATCACGGAGACGGCCGCCGCGGAACTTAAAGAGGCCCCTTCGAAGAAAAAAAAGAAGCCAAAGATCGACGAGGTTGACATGCATCAGATGTCCTTCTTTGATACGGTGACAGATGAGGATGTCATCCGGGAACTGAAAGAAATCGATGTCACAACGCTGACACCGATTGAGGCGATGAATACACTGTACGCGCTGCAGAACAGGCTGAACAACCGCTGGCAGCCGCAGGATGTGAGTAAGTCATGAGACAGATCCGTGTACTGGAACAGACAACCATCGATAAAATCGCGGCAGGAGAGGTGGTCGAGCGCCCGGGATCCATCGTAAAGGAGCTGTGTGAAAATGCGCTCGATGCCGGCGCCAGTGCCATCACGGTGGAAATCCGCGACGGCGGGATCTCCTTGATCCGTGTCACGGACAACGGAGAGGGAATCGACCCTTCCCAGGTTCGAAATGCGTTTCTCAGGCATGCCACCTCCAAGATTACACATGTGGATGACCTGGCTGTGATCCGCTCCTTCGGATTCAGGGGAGAAGCCCTGTCCAGCATCTGTGCCGTGAGCCGTGTTGAGCTGATTACAAAAGTCCGCGAGAACCTGACCGGCATCCGGTATAAGATCGAAGGAGGAAGCGAAAGGCTGTTTGAAGAGGTCGGCGCTCCGGAAGGCAGCACCTTCATCGTGCGGGACCTGTTCTACAACACACCAGCCCGCAGAAAGTTCCTCAAGAGTTCCCAGGCTGAATCCGGCTATATCAATGATTATGTAAGCCGGCTTGCCCTGTCCAATCCCCATCTGTGTGTCAAGTTCATGGTCAATTCCGTGACCAGGCTTTCCACCTCCGGATACGGCAGCCAGGCAGATGTCATCAGCTCTGTTTTCGGAAGGGAGATCCGCAGCAGCCTGATCGAGCTGGACCGGAAGGACCAGGAGAAAGGACTCAGGCTGAAGGGATGGATCGGCAAGCCCGCGATCAGCCGCGGGAACCGGACCTGCGAGATCCTCTATGTAAACGGGCGCCTGGTATACAATAACATCTTCTCCAAAGCAGTTGAGGAAGGCTATGAAACCTTCCTGATGCAGCACAGATTTCCCTTTGTCATCCTGGCACTCACGCTCCCCGGCAGCGACGTTGATGTCAATGTCCATCCGGCAAAAGCCCAGGTACGTTTCACAGACGGACCACTGATCTTTGAATTCGTGAAGCAGGCAGTGAAGGAGCAGCTCACTCATCAGGACCTGATCATCCATACAACCCTCCAGGGAGCAGCTCAGGACGCGAAGGAGAGAAAAGAGTCTCATCAAAGAGCTCTGGAAGAAGAGAAGAAGAAGGATGTCCCGGAGCCCTTTGAGACGCTTAGAAGAGAGCATAACGCCCCCTCCGGATATCTGGACGGGACAGGGCAGGGAGCGTCTGCCTAT
>CACXFW010000427.1 GCA_902767065.1 uncultured Lachnospiraceae bacterium
CGCCCAGACCGGGATGCTCCTTCGCGGGAGTGAATATGCCGGAAGCAGCGACTACGAGGAAGTCCGCAGCCGCCTGCAGCCGATCGCAGAAGGCGACGGGCAGCGCGAAGAATTCCTCTATCTCATCACCAGACTCAAAGGAGTTACACTCGAAGAGGATTCCGGCGACGTATGGTAGCCATATCGGCTGACGTCCGTGTGGTCAGATAGAAACAGCAGAAAAACATGCGTTTATAGATGAGAAGTATTAGTTCCCCCCGCTGAGGCAGCCTCAGCGGGGGGCGTTATTATCAATTCGTATCGATTCCGCATGATCATTTCTCATCACATCGTCTTCAGCTTCTTTGTCTTTGACCAGGCGGAATAGTACGTCTTTCCATCGACAACATAGCATGCACGGATCCGGATATAATAAGCGGTTCTCCGGTTCAGCCCGCGGATCGTCAGCCTGCTGCCTGCGGCACGGTTCTTTCTCAGCGTCTTCCCCCGGAAGGATTCCCTGCGGCAGATCTGCACTTCATACTCTGTCACATTCCGCCCGCCAAATCTGAGTTTCTTCCACTGAAGCTTCAGTGACTTCTTCCGCCGGACCGCATCCGTAATTTTCGTCCTGGCTTTTGCGAATGCTTTCTTCGTCTTCCGGAAGGCTGCTCTTTCCTTTGCAGCTTTTTCCTCAGCAGCTTCCCTTTCCGCGGCTGCCGCCGCTTCTTCCTCGGCTTTTCTGGCGGCTTCCTCTTCGGCTTTTCTGGCAGCTTCCTCTTCGGCTTTTCTGGCGGCTTCCTCTTCCGCAGCCTTCCTGGCCGCTTCCTCCTCCGCGGCTTTTCTTTCCGCTTCCAGGCTCTGCGCGGCATACCTGGCCGCCGCCACATCCCCAGGCGTCACATAACCGCCTGTCACCTCGTAGATTCCGACCAGACGCTCATTCGGCTTATCCGCCAGAAGCTCATTGAACTGCAGAATCATCCGGTCGCCCAGGAAGGACACTCCCTCCAGTTCAAACTTGCTGTAGCCTTCCGGCATGGGGATGAGCAATGTCCGCAGCAGATTTCCGTAATAATCATAGACATAGATCACATTGTCCTGTGGCTGAAAAACACCGTCATAGACCGGCTCATAGACTGCATTGACGGTACCGCGCTCCCAGCAGGCATAGAAGACCATCGAATCCTTGACGGCCAGCCCCTGGTAGGTCAGGTTGGAATCTGTTGAAAATGTGCTCAGCTCGTTCCTGCACGTTCCGTCCAGAATGTCGCAGTACAGTCCCCGTTCCGCGCCTGTTCCTGTCACATAGATCCCTGCATAGAAATCATAGGTGGAGTCATATCCGATCGCGTGATAATTCTGTGGAACATCAAGCGTGCACTTCACCGTCAGATCCGTGTCATTGAGCACCACCAGCTGAGGCCGGTTCATCGGTGTGACATAGATCTCCCCCCGTTTGGGAATATGGCACATGTCATTGGAATGCGCCAGCATCGCGGATGCTGTCGCTGCGACCGACCAGTTTCCGACGTTCAGCAGCTGAAGCGGATTCGGCTGGCTGGAAACCTTGCTGAGATAGGACAGAAGATACCCCGACGGAATCACCGTCCCTCCCTCTGCATAGGATCCGCCTTCCGGCACAGGGAACTCCGCAAGCAGGTTCACCTGGAGGATCTGCGCCGATTCGCGTGTTACAGACGCAGCATGCGTCTGCCGCAAACCGAAGAGTGCGGCGCACAGAATAACGGCAAAGAGCAGGATCAGCTTTCGGAGCAGGATCACCTCTTTGATCATGGTCAGTTTTTTCATTTTTCTTCCGGTCATATCCATATCCTGAAATGTTCTTCACCTGTACGGTTGAATCGATTGAGCGATCCTGCCATACAGGTGAAACTGTCGTTTATGCACTGTCTGAATCCTTCCGGCATCCTTCTACACTGCCCGCTCATTTCTCCAGCAGTTTCAGCAGCCTGGCTGTGGCATGTCCGTCGCAGCCGCTCATGAAGCGGTACTTGAAATCCCGCACCCGGGCAAGGTCGAATTCCGCATTCTCCTGCTTCAGGACATCGATGACCTCCTGCGTAGTCCTGCAGACCGGTCCAGGCATCATCTCCGAAACCGGATAATAAAAGCCCCTCTCATCCAGGTAATTTTCCATATCAAAAGCGAAGAATATCATCGGCCGCTCGAACAGCGAGTATTCAAAGATCAGGGAAGAATAGTCCGTGATGCACATGTCCGCCGCGGTGAGCAGCTCTTCGATCGCAACCTGGTCTGTCATGTCAAATGCAAATGTCCGGCAGCTTTCCGGGACCTTCGGCCGGTCCTTCGCCCTGATAAACGGATGATGATTGATCAGGAGAATATACTCCCTGCCAAGCGCCCGTTTCATCAGCGGAATGTCAAGCGCCGCCGGAGCGGCCGCCTTCCCCACCGTGCCGCGGAAGGTCGGCGCATAGAGAAGAATCTTCTTTCCCGGAACCAGCGTCTGGTCCTCTTTCTCTGCGTCCTCCGCACGGTCCGAGTACACATCTCTCAGCTTCGCGTACAGCTCACGCGAAGTCTCCCGGCGTCCGGTTGCCGGATCCGATCTCCCCCGTTCCCCCGTTCCTTCAAGAAACAGCTCGGGAGCCATCCGGCGCAGGATCCACGCCACCTTTCCGCAGGCCTTCCTGCGATAAGCGCTGCTGAAAAACATATCGGTCCGGCTGACGCCGATCGGAAGGATCCGCTGCAGGCGGTCTTCCATGTGAAATGCTTCCGCGTACGCCCACACGACTTCCGGCGAGGATACCGTAACATAGGAAAAGTTCCCATGCACGGGGTACTTATCCAGATCCTCCTTTGTTGTCCCAAAGCCTGAACCCACCGCGCTGTACCCAAACTTCTTGAAAGCACCGCAGGCATGCCAGGTCTGGATCACCGTTGTCCCGGGACGGATCGGAAGACTGCTGAGAAAATAGGAAACCTCATTCACAAAGATATACTGCGCCCTGGCCAGCTGCGGAATCGCATTCAGACAGTTCTTCATGACGATGCCGCGGTTTTCCATTCCCTCGCGGATGCAGATAACAGACATATCCCACTGCTCATCCTGCTTCTCGCTGCGCTTTTCCAGCGCCGCGCGGATCAGCCGGAAATTATCCGAAAGGCTCTTTTCCCTGATCTCCAGAAATACAACGCGCCCCGGCACCACGTCAGCCCTGCAGGCCGCGCGATACCGTGAAGGATACAGTTTTTTCAGAGTGAGATTCTTATAAGAGTCGCGCACCAGGATACGCAAAGAGGTTTTCTTCTCTTCCATCCTTCTCTCCTTCCTCTGAATGCCATTGCATCTTCCTTCGGGCCCGTTTCCGTTTCAGCTGCGGATTCATCCATGATTTCTGCTGCGGATTATCCATGGTTTCTGCTGCGGATTCATCCATGCTTTCTGCTGTGGCTTCAGCCATGCTTTCAGCTGCAGCTTCAGATCAGTTTATGATACATCATGGAAAAGTCCGCGCCGAAGTCCAGAAGATCCAGAATCTGCTTCTTTGTTGTCGTCTGATACAGACCGATTTTCAGTCCAAGCTCATGAGCGAACTTCACATTCTGATAAGTGATCGGCGCTTTCTGGTAGAGATAGAACCAGTCCGCGCCCCAGCGCTTTGCCTTGCTCATATAAGACCTTGCCTGCGCAGCGGAGCTCCCGCCATAGAAGAATCCCAGCGCAATATCCGGATGGTTCTTTTTGAAAAATGAGACCGTGGATCCTGAACTGCAGAAGACGACGCTCTTTTCCGTCATGCCCGTCTCACG
>CACXFW010000428.1 GCA_902767065.1 uncultured Lachnospiraceae bacterium
ATTAATCTTATCTCATCGAGCGGTACAAAGGTCCGTATGTCTCGCAGGCCCTGTAATCCTGGCCTTCCTTATCCATGCCAAACGCATTCCATGCCGCCGGGCGGAAGATGTCTTCCTCTGGAACATTGTGCATGCAGACCGGAATCCGGAGCATCGAGCACATGGTGATCAGATCCGCGCCGATATGGCCGTAGCTGATCGCGCCGTGGTTTGCTCCCCAGTTGTTCATCACATCATAGGCGGACCTGAAGCAGTTCTTGCTCTGATCCACTCTCGGCGCAAACCAGGTGCAGGGCCAGGTGTAGTCAGTTCTCTTCCAGATGATATCCGAAACCTCATCCGGCAGCGCGACCGTCCACCCTTCCACGATCTGAAGGACAGGTCCGATGCCCTTTACCAGATTCAGGCGGATCATCGTCGCCGGCATCTCGGCACGGGTCAGGAACCTGGACGAATATCCGCCGCCGCGGAAGTATCCGTTGTCCGCTGCACACCACTCAGTGTGGGCCATGACCGTCTCCTGGTCTTCCTTCGTCACGTTGTACCATTCCTTCATCACGGGGTTTCCTGCCTCATCACGCAGCTCTCCGCAGGCATCCAGGCAGCAGGCGCCGGAATTGATCAGGTGGATGAAGCCGTCGGCCTCCTTCGCCTTTCCTTCCAGTTCGTACCCGGTTGCCTTCTTCACGGACTCTCCGTTCCAGCAGGTCCTCACATCCGCGAACATCTGCGGACGGTTCGTCAGAAGCTTCATGAACAGCATGCCCAGTCCGTTCAGGACATCATTTTCCGTGGCAAGGATATAGGGTTCTCTTGCCCCCTCCCAGTCAAAGGAGGTATTCAGAAGCGCCTCGGCATAGTCACAGTTCGGATAGAAATCCGTCCACTGCCGCTGTCCCTGGAAGCCGCCGGCGATCGCATTGTGTCCGACCGCCTCCTCTTCGCGTCCTTCGGGAAGGTTCGGATTGCCGTTGTACAGATCCTTGATGATGACAGCCATCTTGACGACAAATTCCCAGTCAGCCTCCTTCTGCTGAGGCGTCTTGCGGATGAAGTCCGGATTCTTGTCCAGGCCTTCCTTGCAGTACTTCTTCGTCCAGGCAAGCGCTTTCTGGAAATCGTCTTCGTTGTAGATCTTCTCCTCGATCCTGCGGATGATCTCGACCTCGTCCACAGACTCTACGCGCATGCCCAGATAGTCCTCGATAAAGGTGGAATCAATGATGGATCCACCGATTCCCATGGTCACCGAACCGATCTGCAGGTAGGACTTGCCCGGCATGGACGCAGCCGCAACTGCGGCTCTTCCGAAGCGCAGGAGCTTCTCCTTCACATCCTCCGGGATCGAAGTGTCATCCGCCTCACAGACGTCGTGTCCATAGATACCGAAGGCCGGAAGCCCCTTCTGCGCGTGGGTGGCAAGCACGGAAGCCAGGTAAACCGCGCCAGGCCGCTCCGTTCCGTTGAATCCCCAGACGCCCTTGATGGTGAGCGGGTTCATGTCCATCGTTTCGGCACCGTAGCACCAGCACGGCGTAACGGTCAGGGTGATGGCAACGCCTTCCTTCTTAAACTTTGCCTCGCAGGCTGCCGCTTCGGCGACTCTTCCGATGGTCGTATCCGCGATTACCACCTTCACCGGATCGCCGTTGCAGTATTTCAGATTCTCTTCAAACAGAGCCGCTGCTGACTTTGCCATGTTCATCGTCTGCTCTTCCAGGGACTGCCTGACCTTCAGCGCGCCGCGGCGGCCGTCGATTGTCGGGCGGATCCCGATCACCGGAAACTCTCCAATATACCTGTTGCTCATGGTGTTCCTCCTTCTGTCATTCAATCTCCACACACTGGTTATCCGTTATATCCCTGCGGGCGCGTTCCGTCCGCCCGGACCTGTCCGTAGGTTTTATAGTGCTCCATCGCAACCTGCATCTGCTCGTCCGTCAGGATATTCATCTTCCCGGCGGCCATACAGTGCCACTGCACCTGCGCGCACCACTCCATCGTCAGCGCAAGACCATAAGCGCTCTCAATCGAAGGGCCGTAGGCACACATGCCGTGGTTTTGCAGGATCAGGCCGCGCCCCTTCTTCCTGAGCGCCCTCGCTGCGGCATCCGCAAGCTCCGGCGTTCCAAAGGTATGGTATTCAACCAGCGGGATCTCGCTGCACTGAGCCTCCGCGATCGCGTAATGCACCGCCCGGAGCGGCTCTCCCATGCAGGAAAGGATCGTACAGTACATAGAGTGCGTGTGTACGACTGCCCTGGCCTCGGGATCCGTCCGGTAAAACGCGGCGTGCAGGCCGTGTTCGCTGGATGGTTTCTTATCACCGTCAATCACATTGCCATGAAGGTCCAGGATGACGACGTCCTCTTTCTTCGTCTTGTCATACGCAATGCCGGACGGACTGATTGCCATGTACCCTGTCTGAGGATCAAAGATGCTGATATTCCCGGCAGTTCCCGGCGTCAGGCCGTCAGATGACATCTTCCTGCCGTATTCCACAATTTTGTTTCTGGCTTCTTCCATTATCATAGGATGAGTCTCCGTCTTACCTGTATACGTCAGTTTTTCTGCCGTATCTGACCGCCGCACCGGAAAGTGCCGGGTCAGACCGGCTGATAAAGCAGGGCGCATCGCCAGATCGAACGACCCTCGCAATGCGTCCTGCACGTTCAGTTATTCTCTTGTTTCACTGATCCCTGCAAACCTGCTGCCTCGCATCCGGTCTTTCCATAAAGCTCCATTCGCGGATAAGATCAGTCATACAGGTTCGGGGCGATGTTCTCGTCATCCATGTTGGATGCGTCATACCAGTAACCATCGGTCGGGACATCGATCAGCTCCTCGCCGTTCGCTGCAGCGGTCAGAGCATAGATGCAGTAGTAACCCATCATCAGCGGGGACTGGGTCACAGCGCCGAGGAAGGTGCCATCTTCAACAGCAGCCTTGATGGAGGTGCCTGCGTCGAAGCCTACGCCAACGACGGTGTCGCCAAGAACCTCACGGTTGTCATTTGCGACCAGCAGACCTTCCGCAGCAGTCTGGTTGGAACCGAATACCGCGATGGTATCTTCCTTATCCAGGATCGTGCCGGCCTCGGTGGAGCAAAGGTCAACAGTGGTCTGCGCCGGAACACGGACTTCAAGGATGATGTCCGCATCGCCCTCGACAGCGCCCTCAGCCGCGTCAACATAGAACTCATTTCCTTCCATCGCTACCGTGTAGCCATCCTCAGCTGCAAGCTCGATCAGCTTGTTGATGAAGCCAAGGCCTCTCTGCTGGATGTTCAGAGCGTAGTTGTCCTGGTTGATCTCACCGATACG
>CACXFW010000429.1 GCA_902767065.1 uncultured Lachnospiraceae bacterium
ATGTGGGCATCAACGACCGACGATAACGCAGTGTATGAGCAATCAGACAAGCGAATGTGCCAGTTAATTAATATTCGGGGTACTAGCCACGGTTGATTACGGGAGAATATATAAGCATGATCTGGCGGATCTGGAACCGTATGGTCGTTCAGAGGGAGTAACACTGGCGATATCAAAGGATATCTCTGATAGACTGGCACTGATTTCAACCTGGGAAGCTGAGGGGCGTTATGGCACACATATTGTTGTCAGAACAGGATTACTATAGAAGAGACTCTTGCAATCCGGGACATCTAACTGTATAGTGCAAAGATAAAGGATGCAACAGGAAGAGGGAAGGAGGATGTCAATGAGTATTTCGATCACTTTGAATGAACGGAAAAAGCATGAAGTCAGTCCGCATCTGTATGGTATCTTTTATGAGGATATCAATTTCAGCTGCGATGGCGGCATCAACGCCAACATGGTCATGAACTACAGCTTTGAGGGCGTGTTTCTTGACAGAAAGACAGAGAGCAGGATCATCGACCCGCTTCGGGGATGGACTTTCACCGGGAAAGAGATCACCAGTGAAACGGAGGATCCGCTGAATGAAAACAGCAGATATGCCCGCCTGAGTGTTGAAGGCGAGGCAGAACTTACCAACCTGGGCTTTAACGGAGACAAGGCCTATGCCAAGAAGGGAGCCATGTCGATTCTTCCCGGGAACAGCTATCTGTTTGAATGCTGGATGCGCTGCAGAGATTTCTCCGGAGAGATCCTGGTGGATGTACTTGCCGATGACGGAAGCGCATTGACGAAGACTGTTACCGTCGCTTCTTCGGAAGGGAGCTGGACGAAAGTCCTGGCGAAGACAGAAGGAATTGCGGAAGGATACGGCCGTCTGCGCATCCGGCTTCGTGGAAACGGAGCAGTGGACCTGGACTGCGTTTCCTTCATGAACGCAGATTATTGGAACAGCTCTGATCCGAAGTATCAATATGGAAAGTTCAGAAAAGACCTGATCCAGGCAATCGCAGATCTGAAGCCTGCATTCGTAAGATTCCCCGGCGGATGCATCGTGGAAGGAAAGTATCTGGACAACGGCTATAACTGGAAGAATACGATCGGCGAACTGTATGAGAGAAAGAGCGATTATAATCTCTGGTCAGAAGATATGCCGACCGGTTCCTACAACCAGTCCTATCAGATCGGCTTCTATGAATATTTCTGCCTGTGTGAAGACATTGGCGCAAAGCCGCTGCCTACGCTGAATGTCGGACTTGCCTGCCAGATCCGCTCCATGCAAAGAGGCGAGGCGACGTGCCCGAACATTCCGGTGGACAGTCCCGGGTTTCAGACCGTCATCGACAGCTATCTGGATCTGATCGAATTTGCGACCGGTGATCCGGAAAAGAGCGGGTGGGCTGCAAAGAGAGCTGCCATGGGCCATCCGGAACCCTTCGTGCTTGACCGCATCGGCATTGGAAATGAACAGTACGCGGATACCTATTATGAAAGATACAGGATCATCGAGAAAGCGATCCATGATCAGTATCCGGATATGATCTGCATCTTCTGCGCAGGAGTTCATCCTTTTAACATCGAAGTGATGGGAGCGCCGGGACTTGGCAGAGTCTATGAGGAAGCGCGCAAGTATAAGAATATCCTGGTGGATGAGCACTCCTACCATTCCACTGACTGGTTCGAGCAGATGAGCACCCGCTTCGATGAGTATGACCGCGAAGGCCCGGGCGTCTTCTTCGGCGAGTATTCCGCGAATGGGCTGCTTGGGCCGATTGGCAATCCGACAAACCCGGAAGAGGCAAGTGAACTGATGAAGGCTATGGCCGAAGAGGCGCTCGGCAGCGATGAGGATATGGTCGTTTCCAGCACCCAGACGGCAGCAGGCGGCAGCAATCAGTATAAAACGGCGCTTGCGGAAGCGGCATTTTTGACCGGCGTGGAGCGCAACAGTGATATTGTCATCCAGACCAGCTATGCGCCGCTTTACAACCTGGCGGAATGCGATCAGTGGATGCATAACCTGATCGATTTCAACCCGAAGACCGTGGCATATACTTCCAACTATTTCGTACAGAAACTGTTCTCCAATTATCTTGGGACGGAGTATGTGGGATTCGATGACACTCTTCCGGAGCACGTATTTGCTTGTGTCACGGAAGATGAAGATGCTTATTACCTGAAGCTTGTGAATACCGGAGATCTGGAAGACGAGGCGCAGATCGCTTTCCCGCAGGGGATCAGCAGTGCTGCCGGTGAGATCATGCAAAGCAATGATCTCACCCTGCGCAACGGACTGGGATTCTATGGTGAAACCGATTACCGGATCGTGCCACACAAGACCGGCGCTGCAGTGGAAGGAAACTGCTTGAAAGTTGATGTCAGGGCGCACTCTGTCCTGGCGCTGAAGATCAGCAAGAATCCCCACGAATGAGATGGACTGCCGCTTCGCCCGTGTGTCAGTGATGCCGCCTGCCGCGCAGCAGCTGATTTCATGACGCGGCCGCCGCATCAGTTCGGTACCGGCTGACGGAAAACAGTTCCGCCAGCCGGTATCATCCGGGAACATGGAAAAATGAGAGTAACTATTCAGCACCCCCATTGCTCAGAACACTTCGTGTTCTTCGCTGTGAGGTGCTGAATAATTACAAATGAGAAGCATATCAGGCTGATATTGCTACAATCCAGGCCGGGGACATTTACGGAAATAATATCGTTGAACTCTACAATCCGCTGAACTATATCGGCGCGGAGGAAACGAACGATCCCACCTGGACGAGAATCCTGATGGGCGCTTCGGAAGGCGATATATCCATGATGAATTCCCTGAACCTGCAGATCGCATGGCTGAACGCAGGGACGGATGCCCGGATCGAGTGGCAATGGAACGGCGGCCATGTACCATCCGAGATCTTTGGTGATTCCTTTGCGCTCTATGTGGATATGATGTACGGGGAGTATGTCGACGGGGCTGTGAAGATCACAAAAGAAACGTCAGAAGGCCAGACCTCGAACGGGACGCAGGAAGAACCGACCGGAACCGATCTTTCCGACTGGGTCAGCTACCACGAAGAACATGGCATCGAAATGATGCTTACAGGAGCAGCGGCCTACAGGACATCAGGAGCGAGCAAGGCAACTCCGGGATTTGATGTAATGGATTACGGCCAGGAGGACTATGTATTCGGCAGTACAGATGCTGATGCGCGGCATTGGGACCAATATGTGCTTAAGGTGTTAGAGGAAAATGCAGATACCCTGTCAAAACTCTTTGATTGATTACGCGATTCGCCGGAAAAGTGAGGGATGGGATGAATGGATGAATTAATGGAGGAAAGGCTGAGCCGCATAGCTGAAATGGAGGGGCGGTTCAACAGGATCAAAGCATGGTTAAAAGATGAATCATCAGAATCCGTTGAAGAGGACGTAAGGGCTTTGGACGCCTACTACCGGTCGCCTTTGTGGCGCGCGGATTTCGAAGCTGATAAGGCCGGGGAGATTCCGCCTGACCTTCCGCGGGGTGTTCTTTCTGAGGATGCCGTGTATTGCGCTTTGACAGACTATGAAGACAGGCAGAGATCAAAGTATCGTGTGTATGATGACCGGCTTGTCAGGATTACAGACAGATGGGGAAAGACAATCACTGGTATCGCGTATACACTGCCAGTGGGCTATTGTCTGCATGAGTATGACCGTGAGGAAGAAGGAATCCAGATCGGGATGTGTGTGATCTTTGATTCGGACATAGTCAGGATACAGGAATTGCCAGACATGAAGATACTCCGCGCGACAAAAGTCTGGCAGCAGGCGGGAGCCTATTATGTTCGTATTCAGGCAATGGCAAAGAAACATCATATCACGCTGAGGCAGGAGTTTGACGAGCACGATGGCCCTGGGACAAAATACATCGTTGTGACAGATCATGACTTCCCGATTGCTACCGCCCGGATGTATCCTCTGGATCACAAAAGCATGATGATCGGAAGGGTTGTCGTCCTGCCTCAGTATCGGCGTCAGGGAATCGGGACAATGGTTGTGAATGCCTGCGAGGAATGGGCGGAAGAACTGTGCTTTTCAAAAACCGTGGTCGAAAGCCGGGACAACAAAGTCGAATTCTATGAACAGATGGGCTATGAAATCTGCGGGGATGCTGCGGATGGGGAAACATTTCGCTGTGTCAGGATGGAGAAAGACCTGTGACTGATTCATGACAGGGACAGGAAAAAAACTATGGCTTTGGAAAGAATGATGGACACTGTGTGCCTTATTGCGTCTTTAGGGCTCCTGTATCTGCTGCCTCACAGAATCAGCATACTGTTTTATCTGCTTTTGGGAATCTCAGTTTTTCTGTTCTGCATCGGTTTTTTTCGCCTTATCGCTACCATCGATGAACCTTCTTTCCCTGAAACGGCATATTTGACCGGACTTACTTTCGTGGTTGGGGGCATGGCGGTAAATGCCTGTGGGATATATGGTATCTATTCAGGCCGGGGAAGTGGGCGGAGTATTATGATCGCTACAGTAACGCTGATAGAAGCGTTGGTCCTGTACTCCATGGCAGGAGGCCTGATAAAATCATCTGTCGTGAAAAAAGTGGTTACGATCATATACCGGATCGCAGCCGTTCTTCTGATCGCTCTGGGGATCGGTTTGATTATTCAGGAGCAGTTCAGTGAGAGAACGGTGATTCTGGGAACGATGCTTCTTGTCGAGGCTGTATGCTTATGGAAGATCAGATTTGAGAAGGCACAATTCAAAGGAGGAACGCAGGCAAGATAGCACTCTGCAGATACAGTATGAGGAATTATTTCTTTCAATGAGACAGAACAGACTGGCCTCCCACATTGAAGCTTAGCGGCTCGATGGAGAGAACATCTGCTTATTGACAGGAAAAAGACTCTGATATATAAAAAAAAAGTAACTATTCAGCACCCCCATTGCTCAGAACACTTCGTGTTCTTCGCTGTGGGCGGACAGAGCGGTTTCACCGCTTGTCCGC
>CACXFW010000430.1 GCA_902767065.1 uncultured Lachnospiraceae bacterium
CGTCAGATAAGCAAGCTTATCTGACTGGATCATGAGCAATTCCAGGAGGTGCTGAATAATTACAAAACATGCGTTTTTAGATGAGAAGGAATTCCGTTTTCGGGTATCGATCAAGATCAAGGAAGGGAGAGGCGCTAAGATGAAGGATCCGCACCTGTCCGGAAGAATCCTGTTCTTCTCGGACATCGATGATACTCTGGTGAATACAGACAAGTCCCTCAGTGATGAGAACCGCACGGCCATCCGGGAATTTCTGGAAAGAGATCATATTTTTGTAATTTCAACCGGAAGGGCACTGTCCGGCGCCCGGAATCTTCTGACACACCTGGGTCTCTACGGGAAGAAGAATCTCTGGATCAGCAGCAGCAACGGGGCAATTGTATATGACACCTTCCTTGAGAAGGAGCTTTTGAGACATTCTGTCCCACGCGATCTGATGCTGGAAGCATTCGACCTTGCCAGAGAGTTCGGCATCCACATCCAGACCTACACGGATACTTCCGTCGTCTCGGAAACAGACAATGAGTCGCTCAGGATCTATCTCGACAACCAGAAGCTTCCGCTGATTCTTGTCCCGCATATCAAGGACGCGCAGATTGCGCCGCCCCCGAAGCTTCTGTGCCTTGATTATCAGGATCCGGAGAAGGTCACCCGGTTCCGGAGCTATTTTGAGCGGCAGATGGGCGGCCGCCTTGACTGTTTCCAGTCGAATCCCTGGCTCCTTGAAATCGTCCCTCCGGGTGTGAATAAGGGGTCTTCACTCCGCTTCATCGCAGAAAAAACAGGTATTCCGATCGACCATACCATCAGCGCGGGGGACGCGGAAAATGACCTGTCCATGATTCTGGCAGCCGGAATCGGCTGCGCCATGCGCAATGCCGATGAATCCTTAAAACAGCAGGCTGATTATGTGACAGAGCATGATAACAACCATGCGGGAATCGCGGAGATTCTGTACCGGTTCTGCCTGTGAAAGATCCCGGTGAAAAGCCTTACTCGGCACGGAATCCTCTGTCTTCCCGCGACATGAAAAACCTCCGGAGCATACCGGAGGTTTTTCATGTCGCTTCTCTGTTTTCGTTACTTCCTGCGCCGCCTGAGGACAACAATCAGGATGATAATGACGATCAGCGCAGCGCCACCGGCGAGAGCCAGAGGGATCAGCGGACTGCTGTCGCCCGTCTTGACGGAAAGGGCATTGACCACGTGGAATGTGATGGACTTCGTTACGTTCGTCCCATCCGGGTTCCAGTTGGATCCGTCGTACACATCCTTGGCGTAGGTTACCGTCAGCGTATAATCTCCGACCGCGTTGATCGCCATGGATGTGGTATACGGAGAAGAGGTCCAGGATCCGCCAACGCTGCCGATCTGATAGCTGGCAGGCCTGTACCGGTAATCGCCCGGATTCGGATTGCCATTCTCCATGCCCGCTCCGGCCGCGGTAAAGGTCAGCGTCGTGCTCTTCAGGTATTCCGCGCCGTTCTCCAGTCCGGTAATCGTATTGTTGTTCGGATCCGGACCGTTCTTGTACAGGGCGGTCACGATCGTGTCGTTCGCCCGCATGGTGATGGTTGCATAATAGCTTTCGAGATTGTCAAACTTCACCTTTCCGCTGGTCTTTTCCCATCTGTCGAATTCCTTGCCGGAGGCAGGGAAATTCGGCGTGATGTTCACTGTCGTTCCCTTCGTATAGGTTCCGCTGCCTGATCCGTTCTTTACCGAAAGCGTATAGGGGATCAGCTCGTAATTCGCCGTTACAACCGCGTCCGACGTTGTCATGATAAACGTCGTCTGGGACGAGGCATCCGAAGTGATGCTCCCGTTTCCGCTTGTTAATGACCAGTTGCGGAACCGGTAGCCGGACTTCGGAGGATCCGCAGTGATTACCACCTGGTCCCCGTTGAAATGCGTCCCTGTCCCCGATCCGGACTGTACAGTCAGGTTGTAGGGAATCTGCTCATAATTTGCCGTCACCTGAGCGTCGGTGTCAGCAATCGTAAAGGTTGTCTGGGCTGCGGTCTCATCGGCGATGACGCCATTGCCGCTGACCGTCCATCTGGTAAAACGCCATCCTGCATCCGGCGCATTTGCCGCAATGGGAACCTGTTCCCCCAGGGAATAGGTTCCGCTCCCGCTCCCCGAATTCACGGTCAGAGTATAAGCGCCGGCATCAAGGGACGCCGTGACAAAAACCATCTCAGGATCAACGCCCTTCTCTGCCGTAAAGGTCAGCGTCGTTCTGTCTTCAGACAGGGAGGAGGTTTCCAGCACCGTATCGCCGACCGTTGCGGTAAAGCTGTCGACCTGGTATCCGGAAGAAGGAGTCAGCACATAGGTATACTGAACCGTCGTCCCATCCACATCCCTGCTCTCAGCCAGATCAATCGTTCCCCCGTCTGACGGCTGCTCAACTGTGATCTGAGGAGCCTGAAGGACCGGTTCTTCCTGAACCTGGACATAAACCGGCTCGACGGCCACATCATCCGCGCTGACCGTGACTTCAAGCGTCGGTTCTGTTATACCGGATGTGGCAACCTCGCTTTGCGAACTGACCTTCCACTGTTCAAACTGCTGACCCTCAGGAGCCTCGTTCGCAGTTACCACAACCTTCGTCCCTTCCTCAACCGTCACACTGGAAGAGCCGTCTTCATTGCCGACAGCAGGGACGTTTTCGACAACCGCATTCATCACCTTGAGCGTCCGGAGAGGAATCTCGGGCTCAACCGTCATGTTCACTGCCTCGGCGGTGATATCTGATCCGCCGACAGTTACCGTGATAACAGGATCCTTCACATCTGAATCCGTAAGGACTTCTTCCGGATTCAGCTGCCAATGGTCAAACTGTTCTCCCTCCGGCGCAGGATTCGCAGTAAGCAGCACCGCCTTTCCTTCCTCAACGTCCGCGGTAAGAGAGCCGTCTTCATTGAATACAACCGGCTCATCCTTGACAGTGGCGTTCAGGACCCTGAGCTTTCTGACCGGGACCTCAGGCTCTGCCGCGGCATAACAGGCTTCTGCGGTAATGTCCGATTCACCGACAGCCACGTCGATCACGGAATCGGTCGTACCGGAAGATGCGAGCGCTCCTTCGGGAGTCAGATTCCAGCAGTCAAACCGCTGGCCTTCCGGCGCGCTGTTCGCTGCAAGCCTTACCACCGTCCCCTGCTCAACGCTTGCGCTGAGGGATCCATCTTCATTGAAGCTGACAGGAACATTCTCGATCGCAGCATTCACAACCCGGATCGTCCTGACCGGAGTCACCGGCACGTAAACCGGCTCGGCGAAGATATCCGAATCTCCGGCATTCACCACGATCGAAGGCTCCGTCGTTCCGGATGCCGTGACCGCTCCTTCCGGCTGCAGGCTCCAGTGATCAAACTGCTGATCCTGAGGCGCGCTGTTCGCGGTAATCGCCACATCTGTTCCCTGCGGAACGGAAACACTGAAGGAACCGTCCCCGTTGTCTGTTACTCCTTCCGCCGCGATCGTCGCATCTCTCACGGTGATCGTCCTGACCACAATCTCAGGAACAATCTCAGCATAACAGGCCTCTGCAGTAATATCCGATTCTCCGACCGTCACGTTGATCGAGGAATCTGTCAAAGCGGAATCTGTGACTGCCCATTCCGGAACCACGTTCCAGTGATCAAACTGCTGCCCCTCCGGTGCCGGATTCGCGGCGATCGTTACAGTCGTTCCCTGCTGCGCCCGGCCACTGACCGATCCGTCTCCATGATCCGTCACGCCTTCCATGGCGATCGACGCGTTTCTTGCTGTGATTGTGTACACCGGAATCACATTTTCATACACCGCCGACAAAGCCACCGGCGCCGCCGGCATCGAAAAGCTGATAGTCTGGCTTAATAGCGCTTCTTCAGAAAGTCCTTCTATTACCGCTCCGCCGGTATCCCACCGGACAAATCTCTGGCCTTCCGGCGGGTCATACGCAGTGACTGTCACTGTCGTATCTGCCGGAACTTCTGCCGGATTCTCCTGGTCGGAGTAACCGTTCTGTACCGAGAGCGGATTAACCTGCTCCGAGCTGTATTCATCAGAATTGAGAATCTGAAACGCATTGCCGTTCGGATCCAGGGGACTGTACTGGTCCGGCTGACTGGTCGGATCAGGCTGGCCGCTTAGATCAGGCTGGCCGCCTGGATCAGGCAGCACCTCTTCCCCTGATCCCGTCTGCTCCCCCTCATCAAAGCTCTGCGGCAATGCATCATCCGCATACACCGGCATGAATACAAGCACCGGACCGGAACCGACCGTGACTGACAGCGGGACAGCTCCCTGTATATCCTCCGTCCCAAGTGATTCCGGTGAAAGATTCCAATACACAGGATCACTGAAGCTGTCTGCCGTAAGCTGAGTCAGCAGGTTCCCGTCAAGGGTATAGACAGACCATCTGCGGAATACTTTTCCATCCACCTGATCCGGATAGAGATGGATTGTCCTGTCAGACGAATAAACGCCCGCATCCGTGTTCCCCGCTGTTCCATCCTCAGTCGGCCAGGAAACACCTTCCGGCAGGGAGTACGAATAATCCGCATCCTCCTCTGCATACCCGCCGCCAATCACTGCCACGATCCTGCCGACCGTTTCCAGACGGATAAAAACCTGCTCAGAAGGCTCATACCGGTAGACCGGATTTCCGTCACCGTCCAGCAGCGGCATGCCGTCGGCGTCCGTCTCAGGAACCGGCACAGACTCAGCTGATTCAGAGAAAACCCCTTCGGCATAGGACCGATAGACCATACCGGACCGGTTCGTCCATCCCGGCCACTCAGATCCGTCAACCATTCCAGGCTCGGCAAGGCCATCGTCATCTATCGTGATTCCGGCCTGTCCCCCATCCAGCACTACCGAATCTCCCGGATAGATCAGGGCCGGAGCCTCCGCCGTCTGGATCGCGGTTGCATGATAGATCTCCGCCGGATATGAACCGGTCATCATTCCCATCACAAGCAGACATACTGTAAACAGCGCTAATCCTTTTCTCAGATTCTTCATAACGGCGTCCTCTTTTCAAAATCCTGTCTTCTTTGATCTGCCGGGCATAAGGACAGTCAGCTCCCGTTGCCGGCATGACAGAATAGTTTCTGTATAAGGATCTGTACAGAAACAGCCTGCGCAATCTGCATAAGCCTTTTCTGGATAGTTCCTGATTGGTAATTATTCAGCACCTCCTGGAATTGCTCATGATCCAGTCAGATAAGCTTGCTTATCTGACGGATCTGAGCGGTTCC
>CACXFW010000431.1 GCA_902767065.1 uncultured Lachnospiraceae bacterium
GTACGATGATCCGAATGTTGTTCTCCACTGTGAAAAGATAGATAAGATCTACCCCGGAACAAAGGCATTGGATCAGGTATCGTTTGACCTTCTCAGGGCGAAGGTAAATGTCCTGATCGGAGAGAACGGGGCAGGCAAGTCCACCCTGATGAAGATGATTGCGGGCATTGAGCAGCCTTCCAGCGGAAAGATGTACATGGGCGGCGAGGAGGTCAGCTTTAAGGACAGCAATGCCGCAAGGGCAAAGGGAATCGGCATTATCCACCAGGAGCTGAGCCTGTTTCCGAATCTCACGGTGTATCAGAATATTTTCATGTGCCATGAGAAAAAGAACGGCCTGTTTTTAAATGACAGGAAGCATATCGAGGGAGCGAAGAAGATCCTCCAGCGTCTGGAGCATGAGATCCCGCCTGAGACGCTGGTAGGGGATCTTCGCGTCGGACAGCAGCAGATGGTGGAAATCGCCCGGAACCTGATCCAGGATGACCTGAAGGTCCTGATCATGGACGAGCCGACGTCCTCTCTGTCCGCGGCGGAGGTGAAGGTGCTCTTTAAGATCATGAGAGAGCTGCTGGAGCAGGGGATCTCGATTGTCTACATTTCCCACCGCCTGGAAGAGATCATGGAGATCGGCGATCACGTCACCATCCTGAGAGACGGAAAGTATGTGGCGGATGCCGACGTGAAGGATATCGAGCTGAGCTGGATCGTTGAGAACATGGTCGGCAAGAACACGCAGTATCACAGGTTTGAGCGCTCGATTGACTTAGACCACGCGGAGAAGATCCTGGAGCTGAAGGAGATCTGCCTTCCGAAGAAGGGCGGCGGATGGCTTCTGGACCATGTCAGCATGAACCTGAAAAAGGGCGAGGTGCTGGGTGTATACGGCCTTTTGGGAGCCGGACGGAGCGAGCTGTTCGAATGTCTGATGGGGCTTCATCCGGAGCATACGGGCGAGGTGATCTACGAGGGACAGAAGATACAGGTCAAGAACGTTTCCGCCCAGATTAAGAAGGGATTTGCGCTTGTACCGGAAGACCGCCAGAGACAGGGGCTGATCCAGACGCTGGATATCTGCAAGAATGCTTCCATCGCATCCTTGCCAAAGTACACGAGCGGCGTGTTCTGCAATGACTCGAAGGAGAACCATGCCGTCGATGATTCGATTCAGAAATTACATATCAAGGTAGCCGATAAACACCTTCCGATCCTGTCGTTGTCAGGAGGAAACCAGCAGAAGGTTGTCATTTCCAAAGGGCTGCTTACGAGTCCGACCGTCCTGCTGATGGACGAACCGTCCAGAGGGATCGACATTGGTGCGAAAACAGAGGTCTTTGAGATCATTCACCAGCTGAGCGAAGAGGGACTGTCCATTATCGTAATCTCCTCGGAACTGAAGGAGATCATGGCAATCGCTGACAGGATCTACGTCCTGTCGAACGGGAAACTGACCGGAGAGCTGAGTGGGGAAGAGATTACAGAGGATAATCTTGTGCGGGCATCCTATGCCGGACTGGGTACCGGACGCAGCGCGTCTTAATATCGGAAGGAGCAAAGATCATGAAAAAGCAGAATAATAATCAACTGTTAATGACATTGCTGAAGGGCAGAACCTTTATCGTGCTGATCATCCTGGTAATTTTCTTCAGCTTTGCGGCAAAGTCATTTCTTTCGGTGGCAACACTGACCATGGTGGCCAAGCACGTTGCGCTGTACGGCATTCTCGGCCTGGGCATGACATTTGTCATTATCACAGGGGGGATTGACCTTTCGGTCGGATCGGTTGTCGGCCTTACTGGCATGCTTGCCGGCGGCATGATCCAGGAGGGCGTGACCATCGGGTCAAAGACGCTTTATTTCAGCGTTCCGGCGATCATCGTGATCATGTGCGTCTTCGGAATCCTGGTCGGGGCGATCAACGGACTGATCGTGACCAAGCTGGGAGTTGCGCCCTTCATCGCGACGCTGGGCACCATGTATATCTGCCGCGGCTTTGCGAACCTTCGCTCCGGCGGCGCGACCTTCTCCAAGCTTGGCGGTTATGAAGCGCTCGGCAATACCGGCTTCAAGGCGCTGGGAAGCAATTTCCTGGGCATCCCGGCGGGCGTGTATGTATTCGTAATCCTGGCGGTGATCGCGGCAATCCTTCTGAAGAAGGTTCCTTTTGGCTGGTATGTGCTTGCGGTCGGCGGCAATGAAAAGTCTGCCAGACTGTCCGGCATCAAGGCGGACCGGATCAAGATTTTCGTCTACATGATCTCCGGATTCTGCGCGGCATGGGTCGGCATCATCAACACAGCGCAGCTGAACGCGGCCCATCCGGCATCCGGTGACGGCTGGGAAATGAATGCGATCGCGGCTACGGTTCTTGGCGGAACGTCCATGGCGGGCGGTTCCGGAACCATCATCGGAACGATCGTCGGCGCATTTGTAATCGGCGTGATTAACGACGGTATGACGATGTGCGGCGTATCCGAGTTCTGGCAGAAGGTAATCCGCGGACTGGTGATTATCCTTGCGGTTGTCATTGACCAGACACAGAGAAACCTGCAGGCCAAGATGGCTCTTCAGGCAAGAAACGAAAGCAA
>CACXFW010000432.1 GCA_902767065.1 uncultured Lachnospiraceae bacterium
CTTCTTCGAGGCGGTAAACCGCGATACAATGACCCGGATCTATGAGGAGGACCGGGAACCGTTCCTGAAGGCTTTTTCCAAGGAGAAGATTGTCGAGGCGCTGAACCGGCAGGGCGTGTTCACGACCTCGTACCGGCTGATTGATACCGGAGTGCCCGTGTACGCGGGAATGAAGGTGATGCGGATGCATCCCGGCAGCAGCCGTATTATCATAGGCATCAGCATTATTGAAGCGCAGGTGAAGCAGAAGGAAGAAGCGGAGAAGGAACACCAGCAGAGCATCCTGTTCAGAAGGATCGCTGCGCTTGCGGGGAAGTATTATGCCCAGTATGCCGTTGACCCGGAGACAGGAGCTTATCTGGAGTATCATGCCATATCGGATTTTGGCAATCTGCGCTTTGATAAGAGAGGAGAGAATTTCTTCCTGAAAGCGCGGTCTGACGTCTACGGACGCATCTATCCGGAGGATATCCCGTACCTTCTGGAACACTTCTCAAAGGAAGAGGTGATGCGGGAGATCGCAAAAAAGGGCCGTTACCGGATCCGCTACCGGCTTATGATCCTCGGGAAACCCACACCGGTGACGCTGACGGCAGCGCTTGTGAAGGAAAGCGACGGTGAGAAGATCATCATCGGCGTCACGGTAGATGACGAGTGAGCGGATTGATCTTATGCTGCAGCTGATCCCCCCGCCGCTTATGCCGTAGTGATACGGATCCCGTTCGCGGGTATCAGCCGGCCGGAAGAAGGCTTAGGTTCCTCACGGGGCGGCCTGAAGGCCAGGGCGGCGGGGGCGTAATCTGCAGCGATCTTTTTTGACCCCATCCTCTTCACGGATGGGAGGCCGGGATTGGCCGGTCCAGGAATTCCTTGATGTAGGGAAGGGCGGAACCGATGGTGATATTGTGGACCGGCATCTTGCTGATCCGCACAAAATCACGGTGCTCCGGGAAAGGAGACAGGCGCTCGATCTCATCATAGATGAGATCGATGTCTGCATCGGTCAGATGCTGCGCAAGGTAGCCGCCAAGGACAAAAACCGTATCATAGAGCAGATGGGAATTATTGATCGCCCGCGCAAGATGCTTCAGAAAGCGGAGCCATCTCTCTTTATAGGAAGGACTGCCGCTGCGCAGGTTTTCGAAGAACTTCTCCTCCTCCTCGCCCTCGAGAAGCGAGGTCATGGAACAGTACATCTCGATACAGCCCTTCTTCCCGCAGTAGCACAGAGGACCGTCCGGCCTGAACTGAATGTGCTCGATCGTGGCGGAGTAGCCGTGCCTGCCGTTATAGATCTCCCGGTTGCGGATCATGGAAGCGCCGAGATGGATGCTGATATTCAGATATACGAAGTCCGGCAGTTCCGGCGACGCCAGAAGCTCAGAGCCTGCCGCTGCGCTCGCGTCATGCAGGAAGCGGCATGGAAAGCGAAGATACTTCTGAAACCGTTCCACCTTCAGGCCGGTACAGTCCAGAATTCTCCCGTACGTCACTTCTGAACCATCCAGATTGACAAGTCCCGGCAAGGAAATCCCGATCCCGAGAACCTTCTCCTCCTGTATCGAGAGAGCGTCGATATAGGTATTGAGATAATCACATACAGAATGGACATATTCCTCCGTGTTGGCATAAGTCAGGGGAACGACCCTGCGCATGGAATGACTTCCCTTGAGATCTACGGCCAGGACCTTGAACTGATGCGCCTGAATCTCAACCCCGATGGCAATGCGGTAATCCGGAACGATGCTGTAGGCGGCTGCCTTTCTTCCGACCAGGTCGGAAGAAATCTGGCCGTCTTTTTTGATGAACCCCATCGCCTCGAGTTCATTGATCTTTGACGCGACCGTAGGACGGCTGAGGCGCAGGTCATATACGATATCCTGCTGTGAGACAGGACCCTTCTGATAGATATAATGATAGATCAATTCCAGGTTTGTGCGGCTGATCTGGCCGGGCGTAATCGACTTTTTCATATCCTTTGTTCTCTGCTTACCCTTTGTCTTTTGCCTGCTCTGATCTGCATGCGCCGGTCTTTCCGGCGTTTTTGACATCCGCGCCAGGGAGCGCGGAGAGCCAGACAGACTGTCTGCAGGAATCAGCTTCCTTATCATAGCACGGATTGAATGCTAATGCAAAGTTATTTTGCAAAATAATACCGGAAAGCGGAATGGGAAACTGCATAAAACCATGGCCGGGCGTGGCGGGAATCCTCGCCACACTGCCAGATTTGTATAATATGCACAGAAACAGAATAAATATAAGATATTAATTAAGCATTATTGTGTGTTGACGGAACTATTTTGTAATGCTATATTGCTAATGTAATAAGTCAAATGGATTTACAAAAACAATAAACAAATAGAAAAGCAAAATAGATTTTCAAAATAGTTTTCAAGGAGGAAGAACATGGGAATTATTGAGCGTATGCGGCTGGATGGCAAGAAAGGCTTTGTGACCGGCGCGGCAAGAGGAATCGGAAAATGCACGGCGACAGGTTTTGCCGAAGCCGGCGCGGATGTGGCAATTGTGGATCTTGACATGGAAGAGGCCGTGAAGACCGCGGAAGAGATCGCGAAGGCGACAGGCCGGAAGGTCATCGCCGTCAAGTGCGACTGCACGGACAAGGAGCAGGTCGACGCGATGGTAAAGACCGTCGTGGAAGAGCTCGGCGGCCTGGACTTCTGCCACAACAACGCGGGGATCTGCATCAACGCTCCGGCGGAGGAGATGACTTACGAGCAGTGGATGAAGGTCATCAACATTAATCTGAACGGCGTATTCCTGACCGACATCGCGGCGGGAAAGTACATGCTGGAGCATGGCGGCGGATCCATCATCAACACTGCTTCGATGTCGGCGCACATCGTCAACGTCCCGCAGCCGCAGTGTGCATACAATGCCTCGAAGGCAGCCGTGATCCAGCTGACCAAATCCCTGGCCATCGAGTGGGCAAAGCGCGGCGTGCGCGTGAACTCGATCAGCCCGGGATACATCGGGACAGACCTGGTGCTGACGGCCCCGAAGCTGGTGCCGCTGATTGAGAAGTGGAACGCGATGGCGCCTCTGGGAAGACTCGGCAAGCCGGAAGAGCTGGAATCCATCTGTGTGTATCTTGCAGGCGACACCAGCACCTTCACAACCGGTTCCGACTTTATCATCGACGGAGCATTTACCTGCTTCTGACAGCATAAGGACCTGTTCAGAAATCATTAATGCTTTTTCCTTCCGACAGCACCCGGGGAAAATCCCTTATATAAGGCGTTGCTGAAGCTACGCTATTACCTAATGAACCGGACCGCGAGAGCGGTTTTGGATACGGATAATGGAATAGGACACGTTATCCGGCAAAAACCACTTAATATCCTGAAAGGAGAATCAGAAACATGAAGAAACAGTTCACAGCTCTTTTTTGCGCAGGCGTCATGGCGGCCAGCCTTATGACAGTAACCGCATTCGCGGACGATACAGGCAGTGTGGAAGGAATCCAGGCGAGCCCGGAATTCTACGCTGAGGCAGATCTTTCGGTTCTTGACGGCAAGAAGATCGGCATCACGATCCAGTCCCTTGAAAATGCATACTGGGCGGGCGTTATGACAGCCCTTCAGGAGCAGCTGGACGAGGCAGGCGCCAACACCACGATCGTGGCGTGCGATGACAGCTCCGCAACCCAGATCGGCCAGGTTGAGAATTTCATCTCCTCCGGATGCGACCTGATTATGATTCACCCCTCCGACGCGGAAGCGGTAGAAGACGTTGCGAAGGAAGCAAGGGATGCCGGCATCAAGGTGATGTGCTGGGATGACCCGATGACCAACACGGACGGAAACTGGATCCTGAACAACACGGACCTTGGGATCGCGATCGGTGAGCTGACCGGTGAGTTCATCAATGAGCACTATGATGAGGAGAACAAGGCGGAAGTCACCGTCATCGGCTATCCGCAGACCACGATCCTGAAGGAGCGTGAAGACGGCATCCTTGAGGGAATGGCCAATGTCGCGGACGGCAAGTATGAGATCGTGGCCAGCCAGGCTGCCATCGACGCAAACGCTGCCCAGACGGCGATGGAGACCATCCTGATTGCGCATCCGGACTGCAAGGTCGTCACCGGAATCGGTGCCGGCGCCATGATCGGCGCGGACGAGGCTCTGAACATCTCCACCGGCGGAAAGATCCCGGAGGATATGGCTGTCATCACCACCGACGTGACCAAGCAGCAGCTTGAGCACCTCGCAAGCGATGAGTATCCGGCAAAGGGCATCATCGGCTTCGAGGGATCTGACGAAGATACCGCAAACGCGTGTGCTTCCATGTTCGCGCTGATCCTGAGCGACTCTCTGGAAGACCAGAACGTATTCCGCGGCGTAGCCCCGATCACCGTTGACAATGTTGACGACATCAGCGCAGGCATGAAGTAATCTCCCTGCTACTTTCTTCGGGCCCCCTCCCTTGCGGAGGGGGTTCCTGACACAGAACGGATCTGTCGGGAAGAGCGGGACTTATAGCGTCCTGGTTCCGGACAGCTTTGGGAGGATTCAGGAGGAAATCTATGAGTGAAGAGTATGTCCTTGAACTGGAACATATCCGAAAAGAGTATCCGGGCGTAGTCGCGCTGAAGGACGTCACCCTTCAGCTCAGGCCCGGAGAAGTCCTTGGACTGATCGGCGAAAACGGGGCGGGCAAGTCGACCCTGATTAAGTGCTGTTCCGGCGCGGTCATCCCGACAAGCGGGAAGATCAGGGTCAACGGGAAGGAATTCGAGCGCATGACCCCTCAGCTTGCCGCGGAGAACGGAATCGCGATCATTTACCAGGAATTCAATAACGTCGGCGAGCTTTCCGCCGCGGAGAACCTGTTTCTGGGACGCCCGATCAGGAAGGGGATCATGATCGACAGGAAAGCGATGGAGGCAGAGGCGGCAAAAGCGTTTGAACAGCTCCAGATTAAGATCAACCCGAAGGAGCTGGTGAAAAACCTCTCTGTCGGATACCAGCAGATGATCGAGATCGCCAAGGCAATCCAGCAGAACGCGAAAGTCCTGATCATGGACGAGCCAAGCGCCCCTCTGACGAACAATGAAGTAGAGAACATGTTCAAGGTCGTGGAGCTTCTGCGCAAACAGGGCGTTTCCATCATCTATATTTCTCACAGGCTGGAGGAGATCTTCCGGCTGAGCGACCGCATCGAGGTCATCCGTGACGGGGAGTATGTGACAACCCTGATTACGCCCCAGGCGACCGTAGACGAGCTGATCAAGCTGATGGTCGGCCGGGAAATGACGCAGAAATTCCCGGAAAGAAAGAGCTGCGTCGATCCTGACAAGGTTGTGCTGGAGCTGAAAAATGTCTGCGGGAACGGCGATAAAAACATGAGCCTGAAGATTCATGCCGGCGAGGTGCTGGGACTTGGCGGGCTTGTGGGCGCGGGCCGTACGGAGCTGGCGGAGGTGATCTTCGGATCGAAGGCAAAAGAGTCCGGACAGATCTTCCTGAACGGAAAGGAAATCAGTCCGAAGTCCCCCAGAGAGGCGATCGACCTGGGAATCGCCCTGGTTCCGGAGGATCGAAAGCGCCACGGAGCGCTGCTGACGAATTCCATCAAGAACAACATCAATATGCCGATCTATGAACGGATCTCGACGGCCAGCGTGATTAACAGCTCCGTCGAGAAGGCAAACGCGGAGAAGTACCGGAAGGATATCCAGATCAAGTGTCCGACCGTAAACATGCTGGTGAAAAATCTCTCCGGCGGAAACCAGCAGAAGGTAATCCTCGGGAAATGGCTGGCAGCAGACTCCCAGCTCATTATCTTCGATGAGCCGACCCGTGGAATTGATGTCGGCGCAAAATATGAGATCTACAAACTCATCAACCAGCTTGTGGAATCCGGGCGCAGCGTGCTCATGATCTCTTCTGAAATGGAAGAGCTGATCGGAATGTCCGACCGGATCATCGTCCTGGCTGAGGGAGAAATGACAGGTGAGCTTTCGAAGGAAGAGTTCAACGCAGATACGATCATGGCATACGCGTCGGCGATCGTAGATCAATAAGCAGGGAAGCAGGGAGGTTTCACTGACATGAAAGCAAAGAGTATTTTGAAGTCCAATGCGATCTGGCTGGTGTTTGTGCTGGAAGTTATCATCTTCGCGATCGCGAGCAAGGGCGCATTTGTCCGCACCGGCAACATCGTGAATATCTCAAGGCAGGTAGCCTACTACGGAATCGCATCCATCGGTATGACATTCGTGATCCTGATCGCAGGCATCGACCTTTCGATCGGTTCGATCATTACGTTTGTGAACGTCGTCTGCGCGTACCTGATGGTTAATTCAGGGATGAACATGTGGCTCGCCATCCTCATTTCCCTGGTCCTTTCCACGCTGATCGGCCTTCTGAACGGCTGCATGGTCGCGACGATCGGCATTCCGGCGCTGATCGCGACCTTCGCGTCACAGACGGTCTTTGAAGGCGTGTCGTATCTGATCTCCGGAGGACGTCCGATCTCCGGGCTTCCGGAAGGCTTCGCCCTTTTCGGGCGCTGGTCCGTGGGGATCGTTCCGGTCTGTACGATTATTATGATTGTCTGCTTCGCGATCGGCAGCTTTATCCTGAATAAGTCATTCTTCGGCCGTTACTTCTACGCGATCGGCGGAAATGAAGAGGCGGCAGAGCTGTCCGGTATCCGCGTCAACCGCGTAAAGTATCTGATCTACGCGCTGTCCGGGTTCTTCGCCGGACTTGCGGGAATCGTCCTTTTATCCCGTTCCAACTCCGCGC
>CACXFW010000433.1 GCA_902767065.1 uncultured Lachnospiraceae bacterium
CACAGACTGGGCTTGAAATGCGGAAAGACTCTGACCGTCGAAGCCTCATCGATCTCGATCACCGCGTTGTCCGCGTCAATCTTCCCCGTGGCAGAGGCGTTCAGGACAAACGCCGCCGCCACACCCATCAGCATGTTGGATCCGGTGTGGTTGCAGATTACTTTCCTGCCCTCCGCCTCGAGCGCGGAGCAGATCAGATTGTTCGTGGTTGTCTTTCCGTTTGTGCCGCAGGTGACGATAATCTCTCCCCTCACCTGGGAAGCCAGCTTTCTCAGGATTTTGGGATCTATCTTCATGGCAAGCTTTCCCGCCATCGTCACGCCCTGCTTTCCGGCGATCCTGCACCCGAAGCTCAGCGTCCTTGCCGCAAGAATTGCAATTGTCGTTCTCAGTCCCATACCATTCGATCATTTCGTCATGAATGCTGTTCGATATACCACTTAGCGACCTTCGAAGAGATCTGGACGATCAGGCTGATTGCCTCACTGTTCCTCCCACCAAGACGATTGCTCATGACTGTGAGAATGTAGCCTTCTCCCATGCCCTCCGGCGCAAATACAATCGCGGAGTCATTTTCGATACAGCCAAGGCCATAGCCCTCCGGCATCTCTCCGGTCTTGTTCCCGCTCGTAAACCCGGACGGAAGGCCTGCGGGAATCTTGTTCCTCAATGTCTGTCCCTTTACGATCTCGAGCATCTTTGCGGACGCTTCCTCCGTAACCAGCTTTTTGTGATACAGATCCGACAGGAACTTTCTGGTATCCGCACTCGTCGTGTAATTGTCCCCGGACGGATTCTCTTCCATGAACCTGCGTCCGATCGAAGTCCCGGTATATCCGTTTTCTTCGCAGAATTCCCTGATCAGGCCGGCGCCTTTCCCAAAGTCACCCTCTCCCAGGCGTTCAATCAGAAGGTTCGCGCAGCTGTTGTCGGATACCGTAATCATGCTCACGATCGTATCCCTCAGCTGCCCGTCGTACTCCTCATGGAACGGGATTGCCGTCTCTCCTTCCTTCGGATAGCACATGTACCGATACACGGCGCCCATGATGAAGAGCTTCACCACGCTGGCGGACTGCATGATGTCCTCTTCCTGATATCCGTACTTTTCTCCCGTCTCAAGATCTTCGTAGGCGACGGACCACTGTTCTCCCATCGCCTCCCGGCTGCTGAGATATTCGGAAACCACATCTATGACCGGTCCGCCCTGAAGCTGCGTCTCTGATTCTGTTTCCGTTTCCGGGCTTTTCTCTGTTTCTGTCTCAGACATCTGATCCTTTCCTGTCTGCGCCGACACTTTTTTCTCCGCCCTTCCGTCTTCCTCAGTCTGCGCCTCTTCCGTCTTCACCCTTCCGTCTTCCTTAGTCTGCGCTTTATTCACCTTCGCTCTTTTTCCTGTCTCTGTCGTTTCTGCTGCTTTTTTCTTCGCCGTTTCGCCTGCCTCCGGATCCGCCGTCTGATTCGCCGCCATGGTTTCCGTCTCCGTCGCCCCTTCCGTCGCATCCTCGTCCGCAACGATCAGATCAATCTCCGTACCGGGCTGAAAACCGACTGTCATGTCGCCAACCTCGTCAATCAGACTGTCTCCGGCCTGTGTCTGATCCATGGTTTCCGTCTGCGCCTCTTTCTTCGGAAGCTGATTCAGAATCGCTCCGATCTCTCCGCACGCGCCAACCCCCAGTGCCACACACAATAAAAGCACACATATGACTGCTTTCTTCATTCATTTTCTCCATCCGGCGAATCCAGATCCGCCCCGTCTTCTTCCTCTGATTCCTCTAAGACTTCTTCTTCCTCCGGATCGCCTGAATCATCCGCGCCGGCCGATTCCTCATCCTCCGGATTCTTTGATACCGATTCCCTTACCTTCGCGACGGAAACGACCACATCACTCTCATTCAGCCGCATCAGCTTCACGCCGAAGGTCACCCTGCTGAGCACGGAGATATTCTCACAGCTCATCCGGATGATGATTCCGTCCGTATTGATCATCATGATCTCATCATCCTGTTCAACCGCCATCGCGCCTACGATATTTCCTGTCTTTTCCAGGATCCGGTAACACAAAACGCCCTTTCCTCCACGGGTCTGCGTCTTGAATTCCCTAATCTCCGTCAGCTTTCCCATTCCCTTCTCTGACACGATCAGAAGGAAAGGCGCCTCGTCCGCGATCACCATGGAAACGACCTCATCACCGTCCATCAGGTTAATGCCGCGCACACCCATGGAGGATCTTCCGGTTGATCTCGCGTCCGCCTCCTTAAAGCGGATGCACTGGCCATATTTCGTCACCAGAAGGATCTCCTTCTGATTATCCGTGGCCTCCACGGAGATCAGTTCGTCATCCTCCCTCAGCGCGATCGCAATCAGGCCGTTCTTCCGGACATTCGCGTACTCAGACAAAAGCGTGCGCTTGATCTGCCCGCGCCTTGTCACCATGGTCAGATAACCATTCTCATCATATTCTTCATCCGACCCGACCGGGATCACGGCAGACAGCTTCTCATCGCTCTGAAGCTGAAGCAGATTCACAATCGCGGTGCCCCTTGCCGTACGTCCTGCCTCCGGGACCTCATAGGCCTTCATCTTGTAGACGCGGCCCTTATTTGTGAAGATCATAAGATCCGCGTGGGTATCCGTCATCAGCAGGCGATCAATATAATCCTCCTTGAGGGCCTGCATTCCCTTGATCCCTCTTCCGCCGCGGTTCTGGGACTTAAAGTTGTCCTCGCTCATCCGCTTGATATATCCAAGCTTGGTGAGCGTGATCACGACGTCCTCCTTTTCCACCAGGTCTTCCGCGTCAAACTCACCCAGGTCATACCCGATCCGGGTTCTCCGGTCATCCCCGTACTTCTCGGAAATGACCAGGATCTCCTTCCTGATCACGCCAAGCAGCAGCTTCTCATCACCAAGAATCGCCCGAAGCTCGGCAATCGTCTTCAAAAGCTGCGCATGCTCCGCTTCAATCTTGCTGCGCTCCAGACCTGTCAGAGCCCTCAGCCGCATGTCCACAATTGCCTGGGCCTGCGCGTCGCTCAGAGCGAACTTCTCCATCAGGGAAGCCTTCGCTGTCTGCACATTTTCCGAGGAACGGATGATCCGGATCACTTCGTCGATGTGATCCAGCGCGATCAATAGTCCCTGCAGGATGTGATCTCTCTCCAGCGCCTTGTTCAGGTCATAGCGGGTACGCCTTGTGACAACCTCTTCCTGATGCTTCAGGTAATACTGAAGCATCTCCAGAAGGTTCAGGATCTTCGGCTTATTGTCGATCAGGGCCAGCATGATCACGCCAAAGGTATCCTGCAGCTGCGTATGCAGGAACAGCTTATTCAGAATGATATTCGCGTTCGCGTCCTTCCGGATGTCAATGCTGATCCGCATTCCCTCCCGGCTGGATTCATCCGTAATTCCGGTAATCCCGTCAATTTTCTTATCCCTGACGAGCGAAGCCATCTTCTCAATCAGCCTGGCCTTGTTGACCAGATAGGGAAGCTCCGTTACGACGATCCGGCTCTTTCCGTTCGGAAGAGACTCAATATCCGTAATCGCGCGCACACGGATCTTTCCTCTTCCGGTCCGGTACGCATCATTGATCCCGTTTTTTCCAAGAATCATCGCACCGGTCGGAAAATCCGGCCCTTTGATGATCTTCATCACCTCATCAATGGAGGTGTCCCTGTCCTCATTGATGCGGTTATCGATGATCTTCACCACCGCATCGATGACCTCCCTCAGATTATGGGGAGGAATATTGGTCGCCATACCGACGGCAATTCCCGTGGTGCCGTTGACCAGAAGATTCGGAAAACGGCTCGGAAGCACGGTCGGCTCCTTCTCCGTCTCATCAAAGTTCGGTACAAAATCGACCGTATCCTTGTTGATGTCCGCGAGCATCTCCATGGACATTTTCGACAGACGCGCTTCGGTGTATCTCATCGCGGCAGCGCCGTCTCCGTCCACCGATCCGAAATTGCCGTGCCCATCCACCAGAGGATAGCGCATGGACCAGTCCTGCGCCATATAGACAAGCGCGCCATAGATGGAACTGTCCCCGTGCGGATGATACTTACCCATCGTATCACCGACAATACGCGCGCACTTTCTGTGCGGCTTGTCCGGACCGTTATTCAGTTCTATCATGGAAAACAGGACTCTCCGCTGTACCGGCTTCAGTCCGTCCCTGACGTCAGGAAGCGCTCTGGAGGCAATGACGCTCATCGCGTAATCGATATAAGATTCCTCCATGGTTTTCTGAAGATCTACTTCCCGGATCTGGTCAAATTCTTTGTCGTCCATACCCTGCTCCTTCGCCCGGTTTCCGGATTATACATCAAACGCAAAGATCCTATACATCCAGGTTTTTCACCCGCGCCGCGTTCTCTTCGATAAATTCCCTGCGCGGCTCTACCTGGTCGCCCATCAGCGTTGTAAATGTCACGTCGATCGAGGACTTATCGTCATCGTCCATCGAAACCCTCTTGAGGATTCTCCTGGCCGGATCCATCGTCGTCTCCCACAGCTGCTCCGCGTCCATCTCGCCAAGTCCCTTGTAGCGCTGGATCTTATTGTTCTGGTCCCGTCCTACCTGTGCAAGAATGCTGTTCAGTTCCTCATCCGAGTAGGCATACCAGATTTTTTTATTCTTCTCAAGCTTATAGAGGGGCGGAGTCGCCAGATATACATGACCCTGCTTGATCAGCTCCGGCATGAACCGGTAGAAAAAGGTCAAAAGCAGCGTCGCGATATGGGCACCGTCCACATCGGCATCCGTCATGATAATGATTCTGTTATACCGAAGCTTATCAATATCGAAGTCCTCATGGATTCCGGTACCGAAGGCCGTAATCATGGCGCGGATCTCCGCATTTCCAAGGATCCTGTCAAGCCTGGCCTTCTCAACATTCAGGATCTTTCCGCGCAGGGGAAGGATCGCCTGGGTCGCCCTGGCTCTTGCCGTCTTCGCGGATCCGCCGGCGGAATCTCCCTCAACGATGAAGATCTCACACCTCTCCCGGTTCTTATCCGTGCAGTCCGCAAGCTTACCCGGAAGGCTCAGACCGTCCAGCGCGCTCTTTCTTCTGGTCAGATCCCTGGCCTTTCTGGCCGCTGCCCTGGCCCTCTGGGCCATCACGGACTTCTCGATAATCAGCTTTCCGATCTGCGGATGCTGCTCCAGATAGATGCCAAGCCCCTCGATGAGCAGACTCTCCACAGCGCCTCTCGCCTCGGAATTGCCAAGCTTCTGCTTGGTCTGTCCCTCAAACTGCGGATCTGAGATCTTGATGGAAATGATCGCGGTAAGTCCCTCCCTTATATCGTCTCCGGTCAGATTCTCCTCGCTGTCCCGAAGCAGCTTCTGCGCCCTGCCGTAATCATTGAAGGTCTTGGTCAGGGCGTTCCGAAATCCCGTCATGTGGGTCCCGCCCTCCGGCGTGACGATATTGTTCACAAAGGAGTACGTCGACTCATTGTAGCCGTCATTGTGCTGGAGCGCGACCTCGACCAGCACGCCGTCCTTTTCGCCCTCGCAGTCAATGATATCGTCATAAAGAGGGGTCTTTCCCTTATTCAGGTACTGCACAAACTCACGGATTCCTCCCTCGTAGCAAAAGGACCGCTCCTTCCACGGATCCGTTCTCTCATCGGTAAGGGTAATCCTCAGTCCCTTCGTCAGAAAAGCAGTCTCCCTGAGCCTTTGCTTTAGCGTATCGAAATCATAAACGAGGGTTTCAAAGATGGAACCGTCCGCCATGAAGGTAACCTGTGTTCCGCTTTCCCCTGGAGCACAATCTCCGACCACCTTCAGGTCATACATCGCGTGACCCTTCTCATACCGCTGCTGATAGATCTTTCCTTCATGGAAAACCTGGACTTCCAGATAATCTGACAGAGCATTCACGACAGACGCGCCGACACCGTGCAGGCCTCCGGATACTTTGTATCCCCCGCCGCCGAACTTACCGCCAGCATGCAGAACGGTAAAGACAACCTCAACCGCGGGTTTTCCCGTCTTGTCATTGATCCCTACCGGGATTCCTCTTCCGTCATCCTGCACCGTAATGGAATTGTCCGGATGGATATTGACCTTGATATGGCTGCAGGCACCTGCCAGCGCTTCGTCCACGGAATTATCCACGATCTCATACACCAGATGGTGCAGACCCCTGGAAGAGGTAGATCCGATGTACATACCGGGCCTTTTCCGTACCGCCTCAAGTCCCTCCAGTACCTGTATCTGATTCGCTCCGTATTCAGCGCCTGTCTCAGTTCCCATAGATCCTCCCTGTCGCTTCCGAATCCATCATGCACATTTGGTGAAATTATAACACAGTTATGCAAAAATGATAAGGGATTGCCATCTCCGCCGCACAGACAAAACCGGAGAGGTTACAGGTCACACCCCGGCCAGCCTCCTGCGGCAGACACAGGGATCCTTCGTTTCGACCCCCGAAAGTCTACACTCAGGATCCCTGTGTCTTTCTTGGGGCCGGCCGGGGTGTGACCTGTAACTATAACAGAGCGGCCCGCCCCGCGCTGACATGAAAGATCCTGTCGATCTGAACCGGGCTGTTCTCATACTCCTTAAGTCCCGTGCATGTGATAAAGGTCTGGATGTTTCCGATTGAATCCAGAAGATAATGCTGTCTTCCGGAATCAAGCTCGGACAATACATCATCCAGAAGAAGCACAGGAATGTCCCCGGTTGACTCCTTCACCAGCTCGATCTCCGCCAGCTTCAGGGACAGCGCCGCGGATCTTTGCTGCCCCTGGGAACCGTATTTTCTGATATCGATCCCGTTTACCGAAAAGCTCAGGTCATCTCTGTGAGGACCGCAGGTAGTGGATTTCAGAACCAGATCCCTGTCCCTTATTCTTTTCACATTTTCCGCAAAGGATGCAATCTCCGTATTCTTTTCATATCCGGCCACCATCTCTTCCCGTCCCCCGCTCAAAGAGCGGTGTATGGGCAGGATAACCTCCCTGAGCCTGTTCACAAACATCTCTCTGGCCCGGATCAGGACAGACCCGTACCGCACAAGCTGCTCATCCCACACGTCGAGCGTCGCCATATCCTGCGGGCGCGCCGACAGATCCCTGAGGAGCCGGTTTCTTTGCTGCAGCACCTTATTATAGCCTGCAAGAGAGGATACATAGATCTGATCCAGCTGACACAGCTCCATATCCAGGAATCTGCGCCGCTCGGACGGGCCATTCTTGATGATCCCCAGA
>CACXFW010000434.1 GCA_902767065.1 uncultured Lachnospiraceae bacterium
CAGGAGGTGGGTTGCTCATGACATGATGTAATTCTATTGCGATAAATCGCATAGAATTACATCATGTCATGGCAACCGTACAGGTGGAAAAAACGGCTGCCAGGCTTTTGTCTGTCGCCGGGCAGCTGTCTTATGCTCACAGTAAACGATGGCAATCCCGGCGGGCGATCGTCTGGAACCGACCGGGCCGGCAGGCAAGACCCGCCAGGAAAAGCCAGGGCAGGCTGGATTTGCCAGCCAAAGCCTTCAGGCGCCGCCGCCAGGATGAGGGCGCCGCCTTGGAAAGGATCATCCCTTGGAAAGGATCATCGCTTCATCTTCCTGTGTGCCCGCCCATACTTGGCGACGGACAGCAGAACCAGAACGACGATCGTCACGATATACGGCATCATCAGAACCAGGTCTGAAGGAGCGCTGGTCAGCTGCAGCTGGTTGGAAGCCGCGTCCGCGACACCGAAGATCAGAGCGCAGAACATCGCGCCGATCGGATTGCCGCCCACCATGGAGGACGCGCACAGGCCGATATAGCCCCGGCCGGCAACCATGTTCTTCGTGAAGGAAGTCAGGTAACCCATCGACATAAATGCGCCGCCGATCCCGCCAAGCAGACCCGCGATCGTCCATGCCAGGAAGTAGACCTTCGGCACGGAGATTCCAACCGACTCTGCCGCATTCGGATTCTCACCCACCGCTCGGATATGATGGCCGGTTTTCGACTTGAATATGAAGATATTCAGGATAATTGCCGCAACGATCGCGCCTAAGGTCAGGATATTATGCCCCGACACAATCTTTCCGACAACCGGGATCCCGGAGATCAGCGGAATAGGAACCTTCGGAAGCGCAAGAGACTTGATCGCGACAGCGGAATTGGACTTCTCGCCGGTCAGGGCAAACAGCAGGAAGACGGTTCCGCCGACGGATGCCAGGTTAATCGCAATCTGCGCCAGCATCAGGTCTGCCTTCCCCTTGACCGTCGCGATCCAGATCAGGATTCCTGTTATGACGCCGGCAGCCATCGCGGCAAGAAAACCGACCAGCGCGCTTTTCGTCATACCGCTGACGATCACTCCGATCAGGGCGCCCCACAGCATCATGGATTCAGCAGCCATATTGAACAGCCCGGCCTTTTCACAGACTGCAGCGGACAAGGCCGCAAAGATCAGCGGAGTCGACAGGCGCAGCACCTGGAATCCGAATGAAGTAATCATTCTTACATTCATGCCTTCCCCTCCTTCTGTGCAAGAGCCTTCTTCGCGGAATTGAAGATCAGCCTGCTCTTGAACCTGCTCAGGAACATCTCAGCCGCAACCAGAACAATAATGATACCCTGGATGATCGAAACGAATTCCGGCGGGATATCCGTCGTCCTGGAAACAATGTCCGCACCGGTCCGGATATAGGCGATCAGGAATGCGCTGAGCGGGACAAAGACAGGATTCTTTCTCGCGAGAACCGCGATCATCAGTCCGTCAAAGCCGTATCCCGTCAGGGAGGTCCACTGGTAACTCTGGAACATCCCGATGACCTGAACCGTGCCGCCGATTCCGGCAAACGCACCGCCAATCACCTGCGCCAGGATGATCGTTGCCATGACCGGCATACCGATATACTTCGCGAATGTCGGATTCATGCCGACTACACGCATCCTGTAGCCAAAGGACATCTTGAAGAACAGGATCGAAGCAAGAATCACGCACACGATCGCGATCAGGAACCCGAAGTGCACGGAGGTTCCCGGAATCATGTTCGACAGCTTCAGCCCGGCCGCCCATTTATAGGACGCCGTGATGGAGGATCCCGGATCCTTGATCTGGTACTTCAGGATGTAGCTGGTCAGATACAGCAGGATATAATTCATCATCAGGGAGACAACGCACACATCCGCGTGAAACAGCTGGTCAGCCAGAGCCGGAATCAGAGAGCATACCATGCCGGAAAGCGCACCGACAATCAGGACGATGATCAGAAGAAGCCATGCAGGGACTCTGTCCGACAGGGCAATCGCCACGCAGGCGGACAGGCAGCCGCCCAGGTTGACCGCGCCTTCCCCGACCAGGTTGAACTTGTTGATCGCGTATACGAAACACATACACACGCCGGTGAACATAATCGGGATCATGAGTGTCAGGATGTTTCCGAATCTCCGGAAGGTTGAGAACGGTCCGGTGATAAACTGCCCGATCACATAGAACGGATCATCAGAAATGATTCCCAGGATGATCAGCGCGATCACATAGGCAACCAGGACCGCGACAAGGATCCGGAACAGATCAAACCAGCCATCGATCTTTTTCGCGCTATTCATAACAGACCCTCCATTTCTTCGGCAGTCATGGTCCGGATGCCCAGCATGTACTCGCCAAGCACATCCACATCGACCACATTGGCCTTCGGGAACGCCGCAACAATTTTGCCCTGCCTCATGACAAAGAGCCGGTCGCTGACTTCGAGAACCTCATTCAGGTCAGCGGAGATCAGCAGGGAACCGATCCCTTTCTCCCGCGTCATACGGACCAGGTATTTGCGGATCATTTCCGCTGTGCCGACGTCCACGCCTCTCGTGGGCTGATTCGCGATCACAAAGTTCGCGCCGCTCGTAAACTCGCGGCCAACCACCACCTTCTGGATATTTCCGCCGGAGAGGAAACGGATCGACTCATCCTGGCTGTCGCAGGCAATCTCGAAATCCCTGATCAGCTGCTCCGTGATCTCCCTTTGCTTCCTCCCGTTCAGGAAGATTCCGTTCTTATTCTCCTTCTTGTCATACCGGTCCGCGATCGCGTTGCTGCGCACAGACAGATCCCTTACGCAGCCAACCGCTATACGGTCTTCCGGAATCACGGACATGCCCGCCTCGCGGATCTTACGGATCTTCATCCCGCTGATCTCCTGTCCGTTCAGCTTCACGCTGCCCGAAGCATACCGGATCATGCCGCTGATCGCATCTGACAGAAAGCTCTGGCCGTTTCCTTCCACGCCTGCAATCCCAACCACTTCGCCGCCGCGGATGGTGAAGGAAACATCGTCTACCGCGTTCTTGCCTTCGCTGTTCACGCACACAAGGTTCTGAACCTCAAGGACCGGCTTGTCAGGCTTCGGATCCTCCTTCTCGATCTTCAGGACGACATCACGGCCGACCATGAGGCGGGAAATCTTCGCCGCGTCCAGCTCCTCGATCGGATGCGTCCCGTTGCAGTACCCATGCCGGAGAACCGTCACATTGTTGCACAGCTCCATGACCTCTTCCAGCTTATGGGAAATGAAAATAAGGGAGTGCCCGTTCTCTCTGAGAAGCTTCAGCTGCTCGAACAGCTCCCTCGTCTCCTGCGGAGTCAGAACCGCTGTCGGTTCATCCAGAATCAGGACCTTTGCACCGCGGATCAGCGCCTTCAGGATCTCAACCTTCTGCATCAGTCCGACAGAAAGGTCCGCAACCCTGGCGCGGGCATCCAGGCCGAACTTGTACTTGTCCGACATTTCCTGCGTCATGGCAATTGCCTTCTCCGCGTCAACCAGTCCGTGCTTTCTCGGCTCCATGCCCAGCGTCACATTCTGCGCGACGGTCATGGACGGAAGCAGCATGAAATGCTGGTGTACCATACCGACTCCCAGTCCGATCGCCTCCAGCGGAGACCTGATATTCACCTGCTTCTCATTTACATAGATCTTGCCTTCCTGCGGCTGTTCCATTCCGAACAGCACCTTCATCAGGGTTGTTTTCCCTGCTCCGTTTTCTCCGACAAGAGCATGGATCTCACCCTGCCGGACAGAGAAGGTGATATCTTTATTCGCCACGAAGCCATTGGGATAGATCTTCGTGATATGCTCCATTTTTAATGCTTCCATACGCTCTTCCCTCTGAAGCCGGCAGAACTGCCGGTCAATCAATGCAATCCGGGTATATGGACAGGCCGCCCATCTCCGGATCTGTCAATTCCTCCGGAGGCTCACCCCAACGGGGGTTCCAACTCAGATGGAACCCTGCGCCACGGAGGCTGCAGGGTTCCATTCGTCATCTTAAGGTCACTCTGCAAGTGTTTTCATGTCCTGAACGGATCAGCTCACAGAATCGATCAGAGCGGAATAATCATCCTCTGTTCCGTCGAAGTAGGACTTCACAACGATAGATCCGTCCTTGATGCCTTCCTTGGCAGTTTCAACCGCGTCGCGGACTTCCTGCGGAACAACTTCCTCATAGTACTCGTTCTCGGCAAGGCCGACCGCGTCCTCGGCGACGCCCATAGCCTTCAGGGTGCCCCACTCGATGGAGGACGGATCCTTGAACAGGGTAACCATGGTGTTGCCGACTTCCTTCGTGACAGAGGTCGGAATCACTTTCGCGAACGCTTCGTTGCTGTCGATGAAGGATGCATACTGG
>CACXFW010000435.1 GCA_902767065.1 uncultured Lachnospiraceae bacterium
ACAGCCCCTCCACCCACAGACCTCAGACCATCCGTGCTTCGCACGTATGCCGCGTCTTACGACGCTCCTGTCTGAGGTTGTGGGGGGAGGTTCTATCTTCGCAGGCCTTGTCTGCCTATGAAGACGGCTGCTTACATGCAAGCATGACGCATCCATTTTCGTAGACAGACAGGCTGTGAATCGTAACGACAGGTAAGGTCACACACAGGATATTGATTTGACAGGAAACAGGGCAGAAAGCCTGAGGATCAAGAAAGGAGTTCTCCTGCATGGCAAGAAAAAGAAAGAATGATGTTCAGAAGATCCGGGAGCAGATTGGAAAACTGCTTCCAAAAGGGATGGTCCCGGATTCCTATATAGAATATCTCGTGATAGATAATAAGGAAATCTGTGATTCGGAAGTCGAACTGATCGCTGATGTGAAGATGCAGCTGTTTGAGGAGACCGGATGTGATCTTCCTCTGACCCGCGCTGAGGCACAGGCCTATCTGTTTGATGAGATTGATGACGCGGGCTGGGAACGCATGAGCAAAGATGGTGTGATTTCCTCCAGCCAGGTTAAGCTTTTAGAAGATTCCAACGACAAGACAATGCTGGAACTGATCCGGGAGATGCCGCTGATTCCTGCTTCCCGGATCATCGGTTCGATTGTGGTCAGCTATCTCAGAGGAAACGGCATGGATGTTGGTGCGGAGCAGGAGGAAAAGATCGTGGAGGATCTGATCCATTCGCTGAATATGAGTTTCAGTGAAATGGCCATGGGCGGGATGGAGTTTGATCCTGATGAGGCACTGGATGACCTGTTCGATCTTCCTTTTGACTGGGACGGCAGGGATCAGGACGAGGATACGGGGGAGGAATCCCCCAGGCCGCCGAAGAAGAATCCCCAGGGTCCGGGACGAAGAAGCAGGATTACAAAGTTTCCGGGCAAAAAGTAAGGCCGGGATGTGATCTGTAACAAAGGCTGCCGGATAAACCAGAAGGAGAGAAAACTGCACTTGCCATGCAGGTGCAGTTCAGCTACAATAAGTCCCAGTGAAACAGATACGCTCTGACGGCAAGGAGTCTCCGAGCCGGAATAGCGCGGGATAAGAAGGATAATGCTATGTCTGCGCGCTCTGAAGGGGTGCGCTTTTTTCAATGGAGAGTGCTGAATCGTTACTGGAGAATTTATGTTAAAACTTGCGATATACGGAAAAGGCGGAATCGGAAAGTCTACGATGACCGCAAATCTTGCGGCTTCCTTTGCGTCACTGGGAAAGAGAGTGATCCAGATCGGCTGCGATCCGAAGGCGGATTCCACGATCAATCTGCTCGGCGGGAAAGCGGTGGAGCCGGTTATGGATTATCTCAGGGACAGGGATGATTATCCCCAGGATTACCGCCAGATCAGCGCGGAGGGGTTCAGGGGTGTTTTGTGTATTGAGACCGGAGGACCGACCCCGGGGCTTGGCTGTGCCGGCCGCGGGATCATCGCGACCTTCCAGCTTCTGGAGGAGCTGAAGCTGTTCGAGAGGTGGAAGCCGGATGTTGTGCTGTATGATGTCCTGGGAGACGTTGTCTGCGGGGGATTTGCCGCTCCGATCAGAGAAGGGTATGCCCAGAAGGTCCTGATCGTCACAAGCGGTGAAAAGATGGCCCTGTATGCGGCCGACAACATCAACCGTGCCGTGAAGAACTTTGAAGACCGGAGCTACGCGCGTGTCCTGGGGCTGATCCTGAATCACCGCAATGTGGAAAATGAGACGCAGAAGGTAGCCGCATTTGCCAGGGAACGGAATCTTAAGATTGTCGGTGAGATTCCCAGAAGCGACGACATCATCCGGTTTGAGGAGGAGGGAAAGACGGTCATTGAGGGAGACCCTGGCCTTCCTGTCAGCAGGACCTTTCTGGAGCTTGCCCGCACCCTTCTGGAGACGGAGACATGAGGAATGAGATGAGGATGGAGAAGGCTTCTTTCTATACAGTCAGGGAACTTGCGGAATCGGACCGGATTCCGGATCTGTACCAGGTTACGAAGCATCTGGTTTTCAGTTCTCCCGCGACACTGGCGTACAATTCCCCGGGTGCGGAGGGATACGGTGTAAAACGGGCCGGATTGTCCATTCCGCAGTCTGTCATGCTGATCGTTTCGCCCGGCTGCTGCGGGAGGAACACCTCCCAGATCAGCAGCATGCCAAGGTACAGGGATCGCTTTTTCTACCTGCAGATGGATGAGACGGATCTCATTACCGGACGTCATCTGAAGAAGATTCCCGGGGCGGTCGCCGAGATCGTTGATTTTCTGAAGGATAAGCCGAAGCTTGTGATGATCTGCGCGACCTGCGCTGATGCCCTGCTCGGGACCGACTGGGAGCGCGTCTGCAGGAAAGCCGAAGAGGAAAGCGGCGTGAAGGTCAGGCCCTGCTATATGTACGCGCTTACCAGGGAAGGGCTCCGGCCGCCGATGGTGCATGTACGGCAGTCTCTGTATTCTCTCCTGGAGGAGCGCGGGAAGGATAAAACCGCGGTGAATCTTCTCGGGTTTTTCTCCCCTGTCAGCGAGGACTGGGAGCTTTTCCGTTATCTGAAAAGCGCACTCGTTCAGTCAATCCGCCAGCTTTCCACCTGCGAAAGCTATGATGAATTCCTCCGGATGGCGGAAGCGAACTTCAACATTGTCCTGAACCAGGAATGCAGGCCGGCAGCGGATGATCTGGCTGCCCGGCTGAAGATTCCCTATATCGAGCTTCAAAGATTCTATGAGCCTGACCGTATTCACAGACAGTACGGCGCATTTTCCAAAGCGGCTGATATCGTGGTCGAAGATGAGGAAGACTATCATCAGGCGAGAAAGGCTCTTGATACCTTTACCGCAGCGAACCGGGATCTTCATGTATCGATCGGGGAGTGTGTAAACGCGGATCCCTTCGAACTGGCGCTGACCCTTGCGTCGCGCGGTCTGTCTGTGGATGAGATCTTTGCCCCGGTCAATGTGCTGAGCCGGTGGTACCTGAAGAAGCTTTCCCTGATCAGTCCGGATACCAGGGTTTTCTGCAGCCAGTCTCCATCCATGCTTCTGTATGAGGAGCCGGAGAAGGAGATTGACCTCGCAATCGGGAAAGACGCCGCTTACTATCATCCGCGCGCGGCACATGTTTTCTGGAACAGTGACGTGCAGCCGTTCGGATATGCGGCGGTCCGCGCGCTTGTGCGTGAGATCGCTCAGGCGGTGGGAAGCACAATGAAAAGCGCTGTCGAGGAAATAACCGTGCAGGCTTGACTCTGTACACGGCCCGGAAAGGAATCTGAATGAAAGGACTCAGGAAATATCTCACACCGTTTGCGCCGGATCAGTCCGGAGCGGTTTCCATGTGCTATGCGCTGGGCGGGATCGTCGTGATCGTGGATGCCGGCGGATGCGCCGGGAACATCTGCGGATTCGACGAGCCGAGATGGCAGCCGGATTATGAACAGACGCTGACAGCGCTCGTTTCCGGGCAAAAGGACGCTTCACCGGACGGCGCTTCTTCACAGAGAAGGCCTGTCAGGGTCGGTGCCGTATTCAGCGCCGGACTGCGCGACATGGATGCGATCCTCGGGAGGGATGAGGCGCTGGTCGCAAAGCTGGAAGAAGCCTGCCGGACAATCCATGCCTCTTTCATCGCACTG
>CACXFW010000436.1 GCA_902767065.1 uncultured Lachnospiraceae bacterium
CCCCTGGAACCGCTCAGATCCGTCAGATAAGCAAGCTTATCTGACTGGATCATGAGCAATTCCAGGAGGTGCTGAATAATTACATACAATCAATCACAGGTGTGCGGTATGGGATGCGGTCCGATACCGCACACAGGGCTGACAATCAGGTATGATCGGCAGACAGTGGCGCCCGGAGTATGGGTTTAACTCCGGGCGCTGTTTTTTGCTTCATCACCATATCGATCCGGGGGAAAAGATGGGTAATAAGATCCGCATGAAGGATATCGCACAGCAGGCAGGGGTCAGTACCGTCACGGTATCCAAGGCGCTTGCCGGAATGCATGGAGTCTCGGAACGGAAGCGGAGAGAAATCATGACCATTGCGGAAGAGATGGGATACATTCCTCCGGAAAAAGGGCAGGCGGAAGACGCGTTGGGATACCGGATCCATGTCATCATGGAGGAGCGGTTCTACGGACAGACGCCGATGCTTTATGATCATATGATGGAACTTCTGTCGGATGAGGTTTTCCGTGCGGGGTGCAGGATCACCAGTGATTTCGTTACAGGCGGGATCACTCCGGATCTTCCGGACCTTGCCCTGTCACAGCGGCTTGTCCGGCCCTGGCAGGGAAGTTCCATGAACGGGGCGGACGGTCTGATCATTCTCGGGGAACTTGATCCTGAATCCCTTGTGAATCTTCCCGGAACAAGCGAAAAACCGAGCATCTTCATCGATTCGAATCCCCCCATGGGAAACGACTGTGTCATCTCAGACAGCTTCCATGGTGCTTACCAGCTTACAAACTATCTGCTCGACCGGGGGCATGCAAAGATTGCGTTTGTGGGAACGCTGCTTGCCGCCGGCTGCATTACGGAACGGTATCTGGGGTATACCAGAGCCATGATGGAACATAATCTCAAAGCGTGGCAGATTGATGACAGGGATCTGTACACAGGGACTTTGAGAGACGACACCAGCTTACGGATCCCGGAAGAGATGCCGGACGCATTTTTCTGCAACAGCGACAGGACGGCGGCCATCCTGTTTGAAAAGCTGAGGAAGATGGAAATACACTGTCCGGAGGATGTTTCCATTGTCGGATTTGACAACATTCCTTATCCGAATATTTCCCCTAAGAGATTTACGACGTATGAGATTGATCAGCAGAAGATGGCTTACGAAGCGATCCGGATCCTGCTTCGCAGAATCCGCGGAGATCCCTTCCGGAGGCGGATCCACATCATCAGCGGACGGATCGTGGAGGGAGAAAGCGTCCGGACGAAGGCTCATTCCAGCGAGCCTGGCATATACGGTAGATAAAGGATGGTACCTGTACGGCTGGATCGCCTGAGCGATCCAGCTTCTCCCCCTCATTCGCAAAAAGCGCTTCTGTCTGGCTTGTGGTCCGTACTCCTCATCTGTACTCCTCATTTTGAATGTGATTATATCGTAACTATTCAGCACCCCCATTGCTCAGAACACTTCGTGTTCTTCGCTGTGGGCGGACAGAGCGGTTTCACCGCTTGTCCACCCCCTGGAACCGCTCAGATCCGTCAGATAAGCAAGATTATCTGACTGGATCATGAGCAATTCCAGGAGGTGCTGAATAATTACATTATATCAAATTTGATATATGCAACATGCATAAAAACAAAATGCGTGATTTGTGCAAAATATAGCTAAATGGTTAACAAAAACGTTTTCGCATCGAAACCTGTTATTATGGACATTGACGAATAAGTACGGCGAGAAACGTTGCGAGTGTTTGTTTTACCCAAAGAACAGCAGATACCGGGAAAAAGGAACTGTCGGTTTTGCACAAATGTATCATTCATAGTGAAGGAGGGCATGTATGAGAATGAAGAAAACGATCTGCGCGGTGATGGCTTCTGCCATGGTTCTTTCAGGAACCATGGGACTGGTCGCGGCCGGAGCGGAGGAGGTTACAGAGCTGCCAAGAGAAGAGACGCTGTATTTCGGCGGGCAGCAGTGGGGCACGGTGAACAGCTACAACCCCATCGGTACGAACCAGAACAACGCGATGGGCGTCACTGCGCAGCTCCTTGGAAGCCGCACGATTATGTTCGAGACCCTGTATATGTACAATTTCCTCGACGGATCCCTGGTTCCGCTGCTTGCGGACGGTGATTTCGAGTGGAATGACGATCTGACCGAGATGACCGTCAAACTGAAGGACGCGGCGAAATGGTCGGACGGAACCGACGTCACGTCGAATGACGTCATCAGGACCTTTGACATCGGCGTGGAGATCGCCAACAACACCGGAACCGGCTATGGTCCGTATATTGATTCCATCGAAGCGATTGATGACAAGACCTTCGTGATCAAGGCAAAGCTGACCGAGGACGGATCTCCGGTCAACCCGCTGAAGGTCAATGACTTCCTGGGCGGCGTCTACATCGCGCAGGCAGCCTGGATCGACACCTGCGTCGAGAGAAATAAAGGCGACGCGACCGCGATCCTTAATGACGCGGCGGAAGATGTAGTATGGTCCGGCCCGTACACCAAGTACTTCGACGACGACCAGAAGGTCGTATTTGTACGCGACGACAATTACTGGGGACAGGATGAGTCCATGTGGGGCAAGCTTCCGGTTCCGAAGTACATCGCCCACACGATCTACGCGGACAACGCGGCGACCGAGGTTGCCTTCAAGGCGGGCGAGATCGACGTTGACCAGCAGTTCCTGCCGAACATCCAGGATACCTGGCTGAAGGAAGACCTTCCGATCTCGACCTATATGGAAGAAGCTCCCTACGGCGTCTGCCTGACCATGCCGACCGCATGGTACAACATGAACAATCCGGTGCTCGCCGAGAACACCGCGCTGCGCAAGGCGATCGCGATCGCGGTCGACTATGACACCATCATCGCGAACGCGATGACCAACCAGAGCCCGTCCTTCGCAGAGGTTCCGCGTTCCGTCATGAACCCGACCGAAGGGGAACAGGCCATGTACGATCACGACGCGGTGAAGGACCTGCAGTGGGCAGGAAATGACGTCGAAGGCGCGAACGCTCTTCTGGATGAGGCCGGCCTTCTTGACAGCGACGGAGCCGGCTGGAGAGAATACAACGGCGAGAAGATCAGCCTGAATGCAGTCTGCCCGAACGGCTGGACTGACTGGATGGCGGCGATGGAAGTGGTCGCGGCAGCCGGAAAGAACATCGGCATCGAGATCACCACGCTCTTCCCGGAATGGGATATCGTCCAGACCGTATTCACGAACCCGAACCAGAAAGAGTATGACATCTTCATGTGGTCGCCGGATGGCGCCGGCCCGTCCATGCCGTGGGGCCGTGTCCGCCAGTTCCTGGATGGAGACCTTGCCGGCATCGAGAACAACTGGACCGGAAACTTCGGACAGTATGTCAATGAGCGCGCAACGGAAATTGTCAAGCAGATTCCGCTGACCACCGATCCGGAAGAGCTGAACAAGCTGTACACCGAAGCCATCGAGATCTATCTGACCGAGGTTCCGAGCTTCTCCCTGATGTATCGCCCGGCAGTGTTCCACGCAGTCAACGAGTCTGTATGGACCAACTTCCCGGAGGATGGAGACGGAAGAAATATCCCGCCGGCGGACTGCACCGACGGATACGGTATCGCGGCTCTGTACGACCTGGAGCTTGTCGGCTGACAGGGATCTGACCAGGATTCAGCCAGATAAGAAGCTCCGGCGGATCAAAGCCGCAATGATAAAATGCGAGTAACTATTCAGCATTTTCCGCGGACATGCGGATCATCGGGCATGAGAAGGGCCGGATGATCCGCACGCGCCGGCTTGGATCCGGACCTTCCTGAATCAATACACAATCGCAAGGGGCTGCCATAGTTCATTTATGGCAGCCCCCTCTTTGGTAAAATGAAAGTCCGACCGGCCTGAAGATGCAGGAAAGTCCAGCCGGCCTGAAGATGCAGGAAAGTCCAGCGGGCCTGAAGATGCAGGAAAGTTCAGCCGGCCTGAAGATGCAAGGCCATAGGAAAGCTGAACAAACTACCACGGAAAGGAACCTCCCATGAAGGGTTATTGGAAATATTTCAGAAAGAAAATCATCTGGTTTCTGATTACGCTTCTCGCAGCCGTCCTTCTGAACTTCACCCTTCCGCGCCTGATGCCAAACGATCCGGTCGCCGCGATCACAGGCAAGATGGCGCAGGGCATGACGGACGCCACTGCGTCCCAGCGCATTTACGAAAAGTATCAGGAGGAATTCGGCACGAACAAGCCGATCGTCGAACAGTTCTTCATTTTCATTAAAAATCTGTTCAAAGGGGATCTGGGCACCTCCTTCAGCCAGTATCCCAGAAAAGTCAGCGATATCATCGCAAGCTCCATCTGGTGGACGATCGCCCTGCAGCTGCCCGCCATCATCGTCGGCTGGCTTATCGGAAATGTCCTTGGCGCCCTTGCCGCCTATGTCCGCAAGGGATTCGACAAGGTCCTGCTCCCGGTCGCCATCTTTATCAGCAATGTTCCCGCTTTCGGCATGGCAGTCATCCTGCTGGTGCTCTTCGCGGTAAAGCTGAAGGTGGCGCCGACCTCGGGCGGCTACAACTATGACATGATTCCAAACTTCAGCTGGAGCTTCATGAAGTCCGTGATCGCCCATTACCAGCTTCCCTTCTGGAGCATCGTCCTGGTCGCGATCGGGGGACAGGCCATCGGCATGCGCTCCATGTCGATCTACGAGCTGAACGCGGATTATGTCAAATACGCCCGCTTCCTCGGCATCAAGGACAGCAAGATTGTCGGGTATGTATTCCGCAACGCGATGCTTCCCCAGATCACCGGTCTGGCGATGTCCATCGGTACCATGGTAGGAGGCGCGCTGGTCGCGGAGATCATCTTCAGCTATCCGGGCCTCGGGAGCACGATGCTCTCGGCCATCTCGGGAGGCGACTACCCTCTGATCTCGGCAACCACCCTGATCATCACCCTGATGGTCCTGATCATCAGCTTCCTGCTGGACATTATCTACGCCTTTATTGACCCGCGGGTCAAAGCGGCGCAGTTTGACTGAGAGGAGGGACGGTTATGAAGAATACACTCCGGCAGGTATTCCATTCCTCAAAATTCGTCGTCGGATTTGTCATATTCGTGGGAATCCTGCTGTTCATCCTCCTGTACCCGCTGTTTCATCCCGGCAACCCGCTGGAAATGATCGGCGTCGGTACATTTGCGAAGCCCGGAACCTACGTCTCGCTCTATGACAGCGTATCGACCGATACCGAAACGTTCAACCTGCCTGACGCGGCATCGAAGCGTCTGGGAAATGTCCTGAAGGAAGAGGACCGTCAGAAAATGGCGGAGTACCTCGAGGCGGTCGGCGTCCCATCGGAAGAGATCGATCTGTCTGACACCGGGGCCCTGCTCACCCTCTGGGAGGAGCATTACGATGAGACCGCAAGGCCGGCCGGAATGACGAAGGCCACAAGGAACTACTATAAGCGCCTGAATCAGTCCCTGAACTCGATGGGCACCGGCGGGGAGCTGTCTGTCATCGAGCAGGATGAAAACGGAGAAGCGTCGACGATCGCAACGATTACGACCGGGGACTACGTCAATGTCGGCGACGTCGCGAACACAAAGACCCTTGTCCTTGGCACCGACAACTTCGGCCGTGACGTGCTGAAGGAGCTGTCCTCCGCGGCAGGAACCTCCGTCGTGATCGGCCTGATCGCCGGGACGGTTGCGACGCTGATCGGACTTCTGCTTGGACTTCTGTCCGGATATCTGGGCGGTCTGGCCGACGATATCATCATGTTCTTCACGAATATCTTCACGGTCATCCCGAGCTTCGTTTTGCTGATCCTGATCTCCTATTCGATCGGACAGGACAAAAGAGGCGCATCAGTGGTAGCCCTGGTCATCGGTCTGACAAGCTGGACCTGGACGACCCGTTCCGTCCGCTCCCAGGTCATTTCCCTGAGAAACCGCGACCATGTCAATCTGTCCAGGCTGTCGGGACATGGTCTTCCGAGGATCCTGATCACCGATATCCTGCCCTACATCGCAAGCTATGTCGTCATGGCATTTATCCTCCAGGTCTCCAGCGGAATCCTGGCGGAAGCACAGCTCTCCCTTCTGGGACTCGGACCGAAGACCACAGAGGTTCCGACCCTGGGCCTGATGATGAACTGGGCGATGCTGTACTCGGCACACCTGAACGGATCCTGGTGGGCGTACTTCCCCGTGATCCTGATGATCACGCTGATCTCATTTTCCCTGAATCTGATGAACACGGGACTGGATCAGGTATTCAACCCGACCCTGCGGGATTAAGGAGGCGGACATGGCGAAAA
>CACXFW010000437.1 GCA_902767065.1 uncultured Lachnospiraceae bacterium
CTGCTCCCGAAAAAGAAGAGCATCGTTACGACCTCCGGGATAAACAGAAGCCAGATGATCCTCCTGGATACCTGCTTTTTCCGGAAGAAGCTGTACACAATCACCACAAAGGCCAGCGCGAAATAGAAGGACAGCAGGACATAAAACACCGTATGCATCGGTCCGTAGACCTTATGCAGGATGATCATCCCGTGTTCCTTCGTGGCAGTAATATCCTTATAAAACAGCGTTCCGCTTCCGATCGACAGGATGAACAGATACATCAGCGAACTGGCGCAGACCATGCCGGTGGAGAGCCACTTCGGCAGCCTGACCTGGCAGATGTTGAAGATGCAGAACGTAATAAACAGGATGAGAAAGCAGCCGCCCAGATAGATCAGCTGGGTAGCCTGGATCGCCTCCTCCAGGTTCTGCGCGCGGGCCATCGAGACATATCCGAGGTTTGCAATCGGAACCATCGTAAACAGGAGCGAAAGATTCACATTAAAATGCTTATGCCACAGATACACGTAGATGCAGGATAAGGCCATTGATAAGATGAAAAGCGTGTCATAGAAGAGTCCGATATACTGCATGGGATCATCCTTTTCTGCTGAAAAACCCGGCCGCCCGCGCCGGAGGACAGAAACAGATCCGCCGGGATCCTGCAGCCGGGAAGGTTCCCGCCGTTGCGCCGTCAGACGCAGGCTTCGACCGTTACCGGAGCTTTTCCGGTCAGTTCCCTGCTTCTTTCATCAACACCGCAGGTTGAAACGAAAAACACATAGCGGCCGCCGCCTGGTACGGTCTCGCCTTTTTCATTGACGACACGGAAAACATCCGCATCCAGCGTGACAGTGCACTCCGATTCGCACCCTGCTTCCGCCTTCACCCTGAGGAACCCGCACAGTCTGGGATTCGGCGTTCTGTACGGCGAATCGGCGGCATCGACATAGATCTGGATCACTTCACCGGTGGAAACCGGCGAGCTGTTTCGGTAGGCGACATGCATCAGGGCAGCCGGCCCGTCCAGCTCCAGCCTTGCTCCCGTCACCTCCACGCCGGCGTAGGTCAGGCCGAATCCGAATGGATACTGCGGCTTTCCCCCCAGGTAGCGGTAGGTCCGGTCCTTCATCGAATAGTCGGTGAACTCCGGCAGCGGACGCTCCGGGTCATAGAAGGTGATATTCAGCTTTCCGGAAGGAGACACCTCGCCGGTCAGGATCCTTGCGGCGGCAAGCCCCCCTCTGGCGCCGGGATACCACAGCATCAGAACCGCATCGAAGTTTTCCATGGCAAAGGACAGATCCATATCGCTGCCGGCCATCAGGCACAGCACCGTCTTCTTCCCGTCCTCCTTTGCCTGAGAGGCAACCGCGTTCAGGAGCGCGCACTGGGACTGCGGGAGAGACAGATCCGTCTTGTCCCCGGAAGCCGCACTGTTTCCGGTATCCCCTTCCTCTCCCTCCAGCGTTTCATTCAGCCCGACAACGACGATGGTCACATCCGACTGTTCTGTCACGATCATCGCCTCACTCAGACGGTCATTTTCAAAAGCAAGATGCTCTACCCTGTCCGCATTCAGCGCGCAGCCCTCCGAGTAAAGGATCCGGACATGCTCCGGCAGGATACGGCGCAGGCCTTCCAGCACCGTGATGTATTCGCTGCTGGTTCCATGATAGTTGCCGATCAGGGCTGCCCTGGAGTCCGCATTCGGTCCGACCACGCCCAGCGTTCTGATCCGGGACGGATCCAGAGGAAGCACGCCGTCATTTTTCAGAAGAACCATCGATTCCTCCGCGCAGCACTGCGCAAGCTGAAGGTGTTCCGGGCACTCCACAGCGCTGTAGGGAATCTCATCATATTCCGTTTCATCGAACAGTCCCAGGAGGAACCTTGTCGTAAACAGCCGCACGGCCGCCTCGGTGATCCGCTCCTCTGAGATCAGTCCCTTCGCATATGCGTCCGGAAGGACCTGATAGGTATCTCCGCAGTTCAGGTCACAGCCTTCGTTGATGGCAAGCGCCGCGCTCTCCTCCGCGTTCTTCGTCACGTGATGGTTCAGATGAAAATCCCGGATCGCCCAGCAGTCCGATACGACATGCCCCTGGAAATTCCAGGTTCCGCGCAGGATCTCCGCAAGCAGGGCATGGCTCCCGCAGGCCGGTTCTCCGTTCACACGGTTGTAGCAGCCCATGACCGCTTCCACATCCGCCTCCTCCACCAGACGGCGGAACGCAGGAAGATACGTCTCGGCCATATCCTTCGCATCCGCCCTCGCGTCAAAGCTGTGGCGGACCGCCTCCGGACCGGAATGCACCGCAAAATGCTTCGCGCAGGCCGCAGCCTTCAGGTATTCTCCGTCTCCCTGAAGTCCCTTTACGAAGGAAACGCCCAGAGTTCCTGTCAGATAAGGGTCCTCCCCATAGGTTTCCTGCCCTCTTCCCCATCTCGGATCACGGAAGATGTTGACATTCGGTGACCAGAATGTCAGGCCCTTGTAGATATCCCTGTCGCCGAAGGCACTGCAGGCATTGTACTTTGCCCGTCCTTCCGTCGCGATCACATCGCCGATCCTTCCGAGAAGCTCCTCGTCAAAGGTGGCTCCCATGCCGATGGCCTGGGGAAAGCTCGTTGCCGTGCCCGCTCTGGCCACGCCGTGCAGTCCCTCGTTCCACCAGTTGTAGGCCGGTATCCCCAGCCTTTCAATCGCAGGGGAATCATACCTGAGCTGGCTCATCTTCTCGGCAATTGTCATCCTGGAGACCATCTCACAGGCACGTTGTCTTGCTTCCTCTCTGTTCATGGAATACCTCTCATTCCTCTTCCTCTTGCGCTTTGACAGTATGGTTTTCGCGTTCATCCTTCTTCTCCCGCGCCCGGCCAGACTCCCGCTGCTGCCGGCGCGATCACGGCACATTTGAGAATACAGGATATAAATGTCATGCGACTCTTTTCATTATGAATCATTATACCCCATAAGAATGATACGGTCGCCAAAAGTCGATTACGGATTGTTCCGCGCTTCGCGCTCCCACAATCCTGCCCTCCATTCGTGCTCCATGGGGCC
>CACXFW010000438.1 GCA_902767065.1 uncultured Lachnospiraceae bacterium
CCCTGGAACCGCTCAGATCCGTCAGATAAGCAAGCTTATCTGACTGGATCATGAGCAATTCCAGGAGGTGCTGAATAATTACTAATCATGATTGCAGTCAGCGGCAGTGAAGGATTGCCGTTGACTGTTGTGCAATGAGCGGATGCGGAACGGGAAACGGAATGAAGAAGATACATCGAATCAAAAGCGGGATCGGGAAATGCATGCTTGTGTGGATTCTTGGGATCTGTGTGATATGCATGCTGCCGATCTCCTGTGCCAGGGCGAAGGAAGAGGCACAAGACGAGACAGGTTCTGAAGTCAGCGAGTACAGCCTGAATGATTTTTACTTTGATACGGTGATATCGATCCGGATCTATGCCGGGGAAAACGGGAAAGAACTGATCGATGGATGCCGGTCGATCTGTGATGAGATCCAGAATACGTTCAGCAGGACGGATGAGAACAGCGAACTGTATCAGGTGAACCATCGGACGGAGGATGTCGTGGAGGTTTCCGAACCGCTGGCCGCGCTGATTAAGACCGGGCTGGATTATTATGAGCTGAGCGGGGGGAAGTTCGATATCACCGTTGCGCCGCTGTCGGATCTGTGGGATTTTAAGAGCGCAGATAACGTGATCCCGCCGGAAGCAAGGATCCGGAGCGCATTGCGGAAGGTGGACGGTACGTCCCTGAAGGTCGAACAGAACAAAGACGCCTCTTTGGGAGAGGCAAAGTGGGAGATTCACTTCAGCAATCCCGATACGATGATCGACCTGGGCGCTCTGGTCAAAGGGTATGCGGCGGACCGCCTGGCAGACTATCTGAAGGAACACAGGATTGCTTCCGCGCTGATCAATCTTGGCGGAAATGTGATGACGGTCGGCTCCAGACCGGACGGCAGCGCCTGGAGGATCGGAATCCGGGAGCCCTTTGGGGACGGAGTCGCAGACACGGTTGAAGTGACGGATCAGTCCGTCGTCTCCTCCGGAGTCTATGAGAGATGCTTTGAGAAAGACGGGGTTCTTTACCATCATATCCTGGATCCCCAGACCGGGTATCCGGTTATGAACGGACTGTGGGGAGTTTCCATCATCAGCGATTCCTCGCTGACCGGAGACGCCCTGAGCACCACCTGTCTTCTGATCGGTAAGGATGAGGCATCCGAACTGATCCGTTCGATGGATGGTGTCAGGGCAGTTTTTGTGGATGATCAGCTTCATGTTACACAGTGCGGGTGAATGCTTCGGATCCTGGTCTCTGGATTCTGTTGTCAGATGTTCTCGATTTTGATCAGGTTGGTGTTTCCGGACTTTCCCGTGACGTAGCCGCCTGTAATAACGATTCTGTCCCCCTCCTTCAGGTGCAGAGCGTCGATGGCGATCTTCCTGGCGCTGTAGAACAGGACGTCGGTGGAAGGATAATACTCGCACAGCTGAGGCAGTACGCCCCAGGAGAGTGCCAGCTTCCGCCATGTCTTCTCGTCGGTGGTCAGGCCGATGATATCGACCGGGCCGCGGAAACGGGAGACCATGCGTGCCGTGAGGCCGGAAATTGTGCATGCGACGATGGCGCTTGCCTGAATGTCGATCGCCATCTGGCAGGTTGCATGGGAGATAGCGTCAACCTCATTGTGGATGAGGAACTTCGAGTCATGAAACCGCTCGATATACTGGATATCCTGTTCGGTTGTTTCCGCGATCCGCGACATGGTTCTGACTGCTTCGACCGGATACTTTCCTGCGGCGGTCTCGCCGGACAGCATGATGGCGCTGGAGCCGTCATAGACTGCGTTTGCCACATCGGAGGCCTCTGCACGGGTAGGCCTTGGATTATTGATCATGGATTCGAGCATCTCGGTAGCCGTGATGACGCGTTTTCCGAGCATGCGGCACTTTGTGATCAGGTTCTTCTGGATGGCAGGCAGCTTTTCAAAGGAGATCTCGACGCCCATGTCTCCGCGGGCAACCATGATTCCGTCACATTCCATGCAGATCTGTTCAATATTGTCATACCCGGACTGGTTTTCAATCTTTGCGATCAGTTCGATCCCATTTCCACCATGCTCGTTCATGAATTCATGGACATCGATCAGATCCTGCCGCAGTGAGACAAAGGAGCAGGCGATAAAATCGACATCATTCTGTATACCGAAAAGAATGTCTGATTTATCCTGACTGGAAAGGTAGGGCTGCTGGATCACCTTTCCGGGGAAGCTCATGCTCTTGCGGTTGGAGAGCGTTCCGCCGCATTCCACGGTCGTATGAATCTCTTGCCCGGATACGTCCACGACGCGGAAGACCATCAGACCATTGTTCAGAAGAATCCTGTCACCCGGGTTCATGTCCTCGTAAAGCTTCCGGTAGCTCACGCTGACCTTCTCCTGGGTTCCTTCGACTTCCTGAGTGGTGAAGGTGAAGGAGTCGCCTTCCTTCAGTTCAATACTGCCGTTCTGAAAGGTGCCGATCCGGTATTCCGGTCCCTTGGTATCGAGCATGATTGCGATCGGGAGATTCAGGTCACTGCGGACCTTTCGGATCATTTCGATGCGCTTCAGGTGTTCCTCGTGTGTTCCGTGGGAAAAGTTTAATCTCGCGACGTTCATACCGGCCAGACAAAGCTGACGGAGCATCTCCTCGGAATCCGTGGCCGGTCCGATCGTACAGACTATCTTTGTTTTTCTCATTTCAAATAAATCCTCCAGAAAGTGGAACTTGTGTAATTGAGTCTGTTTCAGTATATCATGACTGGACGGAAAAAAGAAATCAGAAATGCGCGGCCGGCGGCGCGAAAGAGGCTGAATCCCTTTGCAGATCCTGCGCATCCTGCCGGAGCGGGGCAGTGAACGGTAACCGGGCAGGCGGGAGGCGGAACAATCCGTAATCGACTTTTGGCGGATTAATCATGATGTGTTATGATAAGAAGAACCGTACTGGTGAAATCATCTTACTGCGGCAACTGACAACAGAAAAGCCTGGGCGGATTCTGACGTGCCGGGTAGACAGGGTATTTCTGTACAGGTCCTGATTACGGGAGGAGGGGCTTCAGGTGAAGGAGTCTCAGACAGAAGGGGCGCGCGAAGGCTCCAGGCGGCAGCGCCTCAATACAGTGATTCTGGCGGTGGTTCTGGCCGCGGGTCTTCTGATGCTTTTCATGATTCAAAGAAGAGGAATCTCCGGGGAAGCTTCTGATGCCGGAGAGGGGGACGGGACAGGGCCGGAGGCTGTCATCCAGATGGACGGGGAGATTGTTCACACGATGCCGTTGAACGAAAACGCCCTCTTCAGAGCGGAGGATGCGGAAGGCCATTATAATCTGGTGGAAGTAAAGGATGGATCCGTGATGGTCCGGGAAGCGGACTGTAAAAACCAGGTCTGCGTCCGGACCGGACGGATCCGGAATCCGGGAGAGGTGATCGCCTGCCTTCCGCACCGTATGATTATCTATATTGAAGAAGGGAGCGGGACATGGAAGACCAGCTGATCAGGACCAGGATGGTCTATGGGACGTCCAATCTGGAAAAGCTGAGAAGGGCAAAGGTTGCTGTATTTGGAATCGGGGGTGTGGGCGGCTATGCTGCGGAGGCTCTGGCAAGAAGCGGGATCGGATCCCTGGTTCTGGTGGACCATGATACGGTAGCTCCAAGCAACCTGAACCGGCAGATTATCGCACTTCACAGCACAATCGGAAGGTACAAAACCGAAGTGATGGCAGACAGGATCAGGGACATTGATCCTGAGATCGCGGTGGAGGAAAGGAGATGCTTTTATCTTCCGCAGACGGCAGACCAGTTTGATTTCTCCGGGTATTCTTATGTCGTGGACGCGGTCGATACCGTTACGGCAAAGCTTGAGATTATCCTGCGGGCAAAGGAATGCGGTGTTCCCGTGATCAGCAGTATGGGGGCGGGAAATAAGACGGATCCGTCTATGTTCCGGGTTGATGACCTGAGCAGGACTTCGGTATGCCCTCTGGCCCGCGTGATGAGAAGGGAATGCCGGAAACGGGGAATCCGGGATCTGAAAGTAGTCTATTCGCTGCAGGAGATGGTCAGGGCGTCGAAGGAAGAAAGCTGCGCGCCGGCGCACGAAGACGGCATGGGGGGATCAGGAACGCACCCGACAGATGGTTTCCCTTGCTCATCCGGGCGGCGAAAAGTCCCACCCGGAAGCACGGTGTTCGCTCCTGCAGCTGCAGGCCTTCTGATTGCATCTGCAGTTGTGGAGGATCTGATCCGGCGAAGGGAGCCGGCGGATGAAGCTGCCATGAGTGATCCGTAACAAAAGCCGGAGACTTTTGTGGCTGACGATCGCTTGATTCAGGCGGCATAAACCTGTATGATGAAAAAGCACTGCGAAGCTGTGCTTGAGAGATGTTTCTGCGGGTTATCAAGAGAAGGAGGAGCGGGATGCTCGAACTGAGGCATATTTCATTTGCTGTCAATGATACCGAGGAGAAGGAGATCGTGAAAGATCTCAGCCTTACAGTGGAGAACGGAAAATTTGTGGTGATTACCGGGCCAAACGGCGGAGGCAAGTCCACCATGGCAAAACTGATCGCCGGGATTGAGAAGCCTTCAGAGGGCCGGATCTTTCTGGACGGAGAGGATATTACGGACCTTAATGTCACGGAAAGGGCACAGCGCGGGATCGGGTATGCGTTTCAGCAGCCGGTCAGGTTTAAGGGGATCCGGGTGTTTGATCTTCTGAAGATCGCCTCCGGCCAGTCGATCTCGATGAAGGAAGCCTGCTCGTATCTGTCTGAGGTCGGACTTTGTGCTAAGGATTATATCGAGCGTGAGGTCAATGCGTCTTTGTCCGGCGGAGAACTGAAACGGATCGAGATCGCGACCGTTCTTGCCAGGAAGACGAAGCTTTCGGTTTTTGATGAGCCGGAGGCGGGGATCTATCTGTGGAGCTTTCAGAATCTGGTCCGGATCTTTGAGAAGATGCAAAAAGAAACCTCGGACAGCTCGATTCTGGTGATTTCCCATCAGGAGAGAATCCTGAATATCGCGGATGAGATCGTCGTCCTGAGCGGAGGGGAGATCGAGCACATTGGCCCAAGAGACGAGGTGCTTCCGAAGATCCTGGGGACGGATGCTGCTGTGGATGCCTGCGCAAGGCTGAGTGACGGGAGGAAATGATATGCTTCAGATGGATGAGATTCAGAAGAGACTGCTCAGCGAGGTATCCGGGCTTCATGATGTGCCGGCCGGAGCCTACAACCTGCGCGCGAATGGCGTGTCAGCGGGAAGACAGAGCACGGCGAATATTGAGATCACGTCCAAGACCGGGGTCAGCGGCCTTGAGATTACGGTAAAAGACGGGACGCAGAACGAGAGTATCCACATTCCGGTTGTCCTGAGCCAGAGCGGAATGTCGGAGACGGTCTACAATGATTTCCATATCGGAAATGACTGTGATGTCCTGATTATCGCGGGATGCGGAATTGACAATTGCGGATCGCAGAATTCAGAGCATGACGGAATTCACCGGTTCTGGGTCGGGAAGAATTCCAGGGTCAGGTATGTGGAAAAACATTACGGCTCCGGCGACGGGAGCGGGAAACGGATCCTGAATCCCGTGACGGAAGTCTATATGGATGACGGAAGCTCCATGGAGATGGAGATGGTGCAGATCAAGGGCGTTGACTCTACGGACCGCCAGACGAAGGCAAAGCTGGGAGAGCGCTGCCACCTTGTAGTCCGCGAGCGGCTGATGACGCACGGCGTCCAGGAGGCGGTCAGCGATTACGCGGTGGAGCTGAATGGAGACGGGTCGAGTGCGGACATTGTATCCAGAGGCGTCGCGAGAGATAAGTCCTATCAGAAGCTGGACCTGAAAATTGTGGGGAATGCAGTCTGCAGCGGTCATACGGAGTGCGATTCCATCATCATGGACGAAGGAAGGATTCTGGCGGTTCCGTCCCTGGAGGCGAACTGTGTTGACGCGGCCCTGATCCATGAGGCGGCGATCGGCAAGATCGCCGGAGAGCAGCTTACAAAGCTGATGACGCTCGGACTGAACCAGTCTGAGGCGGAAGAGCAGATCATCAACGGATTCCTGCGCTGAGAGAGGAAAGCGATGGTGAAAATCCTCTTTTCCGGCAGACGCTCAGGAGGAAGAAATGAAACTATCAATTCTGACGATCTTTCCGGAACTGTTTGGGGATTTTGTCAAAGAACCGGTGATCTCCAGGGCAATCAGGAAGAAGCTTGTGGAATGGGAGGTCGTGGATATCCGCGCATTTGCGGGAGGAAGCTTTCGTCACATTGATGACGATTCCTACGGCGGAGGAGCCGGTATGGTAATGCGCTGCGGACCGGTGCTGGATGCTCTGGAATCGGTCCGCACAGAAGGCAGCTATACTGCGGTTATGACACCGGCAGGATACAGGTATACACAAAAGACGGCACATTTCTTCTCCAGGCAGCCGCATCTGATCCTGATCTGCGGCCATTACGAGGGGCTGGATGAGCGGATCCTGGATCATGCCGACGGTGTATTTACAATCGGAGACTATGTGCTGACCGGCGGGGAACTGCCGGCGCGGGTCGTATGTGATTCCGTGATCCGGCTTCTGCCAGGCGTTCTGCGCGATCAGGCGAGAGCAGAGGAGTCTTTTGAGCAGGGAATCCTTGAGTATCCCCAGTATACCAAACCGGCTGACTGGAAAGGGGAGAAGGTCCCCGGGGTGCTGCTCTCCGGAGACCATGAACGCATCCGGCGCTGGCGGCAGAAAGAAGCGCTCCGCATTACGCTGGAGCGCCGACCTGATCTTTTATGTGACCGACAGACCTGAAGACACCCCAGGCTGAGTCTTCGGCAGGGATTACAGGTGATACCATTCCCTGTACTTTCTGCCGGTACCGGCATACGTTTTCTTCCAGAAATCCCCCATTCCGCCATGCTCCATGGAGGAATCAAATACATACCAGGTTCCGCCAATCATGATTTTCGTCCAGGAATGCAGATCCCAGTGGCCGTCCAGATAGAGAAGTTCGCCTGCAACTGCCTTGACATCCCTGTATCCGATGAACCTCGCCATGTATGCGAGGGCTGCCGAGAAATTGTAGCATACGCCCGAGTGGGTCGTCAGCATCTCATATCCGTACGTCAGTCTCCAGCTGGCCGCGTAGGAGAAGGGGCGCTTAGTCACATAGGTAAACGCGTTGCTGCACAGATAGTTATAGCAGGCGCGGAGCTTCTGCTCCTGGGTCATGGCATTGTTGGTGAGCTGGTTCACGGTTTTTCTGACCAGCTTGTACATCTTTCTGGAAGGTGCGGTCATGGACCCGTTGGGATTGAGATAATAGTCATCGATCATGCCTGTTTTCTGGATCAGACCGTCGACGCAATAACAGAATCCTCTTCCCTTGATATTGACCCATCCGTTCGCGCCGCTTCCGATGACGCCAGCCGCCCCTGTATTGATAAAGTAATACTCCTGTTTGGCGATCGTCACCAGGCCTGTGCGCATGACACCGCGGCTGGCCCTTTTTTTGGTAAAGAAATAAACCTTTCCGTCAATGATCTTTTTGCCGACAGCCATGTTTCCGTAGGCATCATAGTAATAGATGTTTCCGTTCTGGCGGACCCAGCCGGTTGCCTGAGCCGCATGCACCTTCTGCGTGTCAGGCAGAATGCCGGGCGCTGCCAAAAGCATGCAGGCAGCCAGAAGGCAGAACAGGATCCTGCGAATCCGATTTGTCAATATGCTTCCCCTCATACTCATTTTCCTCCCGAATCGTGTAAAACAGGTTACATTTTATGTAACTATTCAGCACCCCATGAATTCTCACAAAATCAGGACGGGGAGTTTACTCACCGGACGATTTTTGAGAATTCATGGGGCG